>JALYWQ010000402.1 GCA_030852625.1 Actinomycetota bacterium | reverse complement strand
GTGTGCGGGCGTACCCGGCCCAGACGGGCGTGGGCGTGTTCTGGGACCCGGCCGTCGACGGCGGTCGCCCCATCACCCACTACGCGCTGCTGGCGGTCGATCGGGCGACGCAGGTCCCGATGGCCTTCGCGGCCGTGCCGTCGGACGTCCGGCAGCTGACGTTCTCGAACCTCCCCACCAACCGGCGGTACGACGTGCTGGTGGCCGCCTTCGACGGGTCGGCCTGGGGCGCGCTGGCCTCGGCTTCGGCGGTGGACGCCATCCCCTACGGGGACACGGTGCCCGACGAACCCCGCTTCGTGGCCGCCTACGCCTCGGGTGACGACGCCCTCGTGGTGTTCGGCCCCTCCTGGCACGATCGGGGCCAGCCGATCGACCTGTACTCGGTGATCGTGGTCGACGCAGCGGGGACCATCCTGCGGTGGATCAACACGGGCCCGACGGATCGCTACGCCTACCTGGCCGACCTGCCCACCGGCCGCACGTTGTCGGTGTACGTGGCGGCCCACACCCCGGCCGGTTTCAGCACCGGAGGACGGCCGGCGAACCTCCGCCTCTGAGCCGCGGGCTCAGCCTTCGGCCGTGGCGTCGACGGCGTGGGTGGCGGCGGCCTTCACCCACTGGTAGTCGGGCTTGCCGGAGGGGTGACGGCCGATCTCGTCGCAGAAGGCGATGGCCCTCGGTGCCTTGAAGCGAGCCAGACGCTCGGCGCAGTGGTCCCGCAGCTCTGCCGGCGTGGCGGTGGTGCCGGGGCGGAGCTGCACCACACCCACCACCTCCTGGCCGAACCGATCGCTGGGACGGCCGACCACGAGGGCGTCGAACACTGCGGGGTGGGTGCGGAGCTGCTCCTCCACCTCCTCCACGAACACCTTCTCCCCGCCGGTGTTCACGACCATCGAGTCACGGCCGAGGATGTGGATGCCGCCGGCCCCGTCGAGGGTGGCTCGATCGCCGGGCACCGCGAACCGCTCGCCATCGACGATCGGGAAGGTGGCCTCGGTGGCGGCGCGGTCGTTGAGGTAGCCGAGGGGGACCCGGCCCCGCCGAGCCGTCCACCCCTCCTCGTCCTCGCCGGGCTCGAGGAGGCGGGACCGGTCAGCCGACAGCACGACCGCGCCCGGGCCGGGGGCCAGGCCCTCGACGGGGCCGTCCTTCCGGCGGGCGCCGAAGGCCATGCCGCCGGTCTCCGACGCGCCGTAGCCGTCCATCACGGTGACGTGCGGAAGCAGGTCGAGGAGGGCCACCTTCAGGTGCTCGCTCGTGACGGCACCGCCGGTGCCGATGCGCTCGAGGCTGCTGAGGTCGTAGGCGCGGCGCTGCAGCTCCTCGACCATGGGCCGGGCGTAGGCATCGCCCACGATCGACACGATGTTGATCCGCTCCCGCTCGCACACCTCGAGCAGGGCCCGGGCGTCGAACCGGCCGCGGTCGTCGTGCACCACGATGGTGGCGCCCACGTGCAGACCGCAGAACGCCGTCCACTGTGCGGCGGCGTGCATGAGGGGCGGGGCGGCGAACCAGCGCCCGCCGATGTCGCGAGCCCACGCGCCGAGCGTCTCGGGCGTGAAGTCGTCGCTCCCGGCCATGCCGGCCACGAAGATGTCGGCTTGGCGCCAGAGCACGGCCTTCGGCGAACCGGTGGTGCCGCCGGTGCACACGAGGTAGAGGTCGTCGGGCGACGGGACCGGCAGGGCATCGGTCCGACCAGCGGCGATGGCCGCCTCGAAGGGGACGGAACCTGGCAGCGGGGCGTGGCCCGTCCCGTCCTCGATGTCGAGGAGGACGAGATCGTCTCGGCCGGCGAGGGCCTCGGCCAGCAGGGGGGCCTGTTCCCGGGCGTAGACCACGGCCTTGGCGTCGAGCATCTCGAACAGCGAGGCGATCTCGTGGGGCCGGTAGTGGTGGTTGACGTTGAACGGCACGGCCCGGGCCCGGTAGGCACCGAACATGGTCTCGAAGTACTCCGGCCGGTTGTGCATCACCAGGGCCACCGTGGCCTGACCGCACTCCCATCGTTCGAGCTCCGACCGCTCACGCTCGACGGTGATGCCGTGGTCGACGAGGAACCCGGCCAGGCCACGGGTGCGGTCGGCCACCTCGGCATAGGTGCGGCGGTCGTCGCCCCACACGAGCATGTCGCGGTCGCCGATGGCAGCGGTGACGGCGTCGTTGGCGGCGACGAGCGACCACCCGGCGGTCATCGGGACCGCCCGAGCTCGGCGAGGATCTGCTCGGTGTGCTCGCCGAGGCGCGGCGCCCGGAAGCGGGGCTGCGCCGGGACACCGCCGAAGTCGGCGGGGGTGGCGAGCATCGGGCTGGTCCCGTCGTCGTCGGGGACGTGGACCACGCCGCCCGACGCGTGGAACTGGGCGTCGCCGATCAGGTCGTCGATCGAGTTCACCGGCGCCCAGAACACATCGGGCTCGGTGGCGAAGGCCTCGGCCCACTCGTCGCGCGTGCGGGTGGCGAACACCGCGTCGAGCTCGCCGATGAGCTCGCTGGCGCCGATGGCCCGGTCGCGCGCCGTGGCCCACCGCTCGTCCTCGAGCCACTCGGGGTGGCCGATGGCGCGGGCCAGCGCGGGCCAATGCCGGTCGCCCTCGAGTCCCACCAGCCAGAACTGCTGCCCGTCGCCGGCGGTGTAGTTGTTGACGCACGGGTTGCCCATGGTCTCCCGCTGGCCGGCGGCGATGGTGCGCCCCCACATCAGGGCCACGTTCACGTCGAAGCCGATGGTGTAGGCGCCCTGGCGGAGCAGCGACGTGGTGACGAGCTGGCCGCGACCGGTGCGGGTGCGGTCGAACAGCGCCGCGCTCACCATGGCGGCGCCGGTCATGGCCGTGGTGTGGTCGCCCATGCCGCCCCGCTGGAAGGGGAGGGCCTGGCCCGGTCGGCGCAGGGCGTCGGCCATGCCGGAGCGGGCCCAGTAGGCCGCGATGTCGTAGGCCGGTCGATCGGCCTCCTCGCCCGAGATGCCGTAGCCGGTGAGGAGGGCGTAGACGAGGGCGGGGTGGCGCTCGAGCAGGGTGGCGTGGTCGAGGCCGAGGCGGGCCAGCGCGGCGGCCCGGATGTTGGTGAGGAAGACGTCGGCGCCGGCGATCAGCTCGTGCGCCACGTCGAGCCCCTCGGCCGTGGCGAGGTCGAGGACGACGCTTCGCTTGCCGCGGTTGTCGAGCTCGAACACCGGGTTGCTCTCGAGGTCGCCGCCGAGCATGGCGCCGAACCCGCGCGACGGATCGCCGGCTGGCGGCTCCACCTTCACCACGTCGGCGCCCCAGTCGGCCAGCAGCCCGCCGGCGCCGGGGCCGGCCACCCACACGCCGAGCTCCACCACCCGCACGCCGGTCATCGGGCCGGTCGCTCCCCCCGAAGCGGTCATCCCGGTGCCGTCAGCGGGGGAGCCCGCAGGCCCGCTGAGCGATGATGTTGCGCTGGATCTCGCTGGTGCCGGCGTAGATCGTGGTGCCGAGCGAGAAGCGCAGGCCGTGCTCGATGTGGCCGTGCTGGAGGGCGGTGGGGTCGAGGCGGCTGCGCAGGGCGTCGGGCCCCACCAGCTCGGTGAGCCGCTCGGCGTGGCGCACGAGGGCCTCGGTGCCGAACAGCTTGGCCATCGGCCCTTGCGACACCGGCACCTGGCCGACCGACTCCATCCAGGTGACCCGCTGCTCGAGCAGCTGCCCCACCTCGAGCTCGGTGGCGGCCCGGGTGAGCGTCTCGGCCACGAGGTCGTCGTCGAGGGGTCGACCGGCTCCGGCGTCGTCCTCGGCCCACGCCTCGGTGGCCTCGAGCAGCTTCTCGAGGTGCACGACGAAGCCGGCCGAGTGCTCGTCCTGGAGCGAGAGCATGAGGGCGCCCCAGCCCTGGTTGATCTCGCCGATGCGCCAGCGGTCGTCGAGGCGGACGTCGCTGTAGTACGTGATGTTCGTGCGCTCGCCCGACAGCGTGTACACCGCCTGGGCCTCCACGCCCGGGTGGTTCAGCGGCAGGAGGAAGGTGGTGAGGCCGCGGTGGTTGGGCACGTCGGGGTCGGTGCGGGCGAGGAGGAAGGCGTAGTCGGTGACGTGCCCGTTGGTGGTGAACATCTTCGACCCGTCGATCACCCAGGCGTCGTCGTCCCAGCGGGCCCGGGTCTGCACCGCGGCGACGTCAGACCCCGCTTCCGGCTCGCTCATGCCGAGGGCGATGGTGGCTTCGCCCCGGTAGACGGCGGGGAGCACCTCGGCCTTCAGCTCCTCGCTGCCGACGGCCTCGATCACGTTGGCCACCATCATCGAGGTGCTCACGGCGTAGATGGGGGCCTCCACCTTCATCAGCTCGTCGACGATGAGGTGGATCTCGAAGGGGTCGAGGTCGGGGGTGCGCTCGAGGCGCAACCAGCCCTGCTCGTGCAGAGCGGCCGCGAAGCCGTCGTGGTGCGACACGCCCGTGCGGTACACCTCCTCGCGCAGCTCGGGCGGGAAGGACCGGTCGAGGAAGGCGTCGATCTCGGCCCGCAGGGCGGGCGCGGAAGCCGGCTCAGCGAAATCCATGGTCAGCGGCCCTCCTTCACGTAGCGGAACCCGGCGGCCCGCGCGTACGCCCGTTGCGGATCGCCCCACACCCGGGCCCACCCACGGGCCCGCCGGTAGAGGAGCTGGATGTCCTGCTCGAGCATGAACCCGTAGCCGCCGTGGGTGTGGAGGGAGTGGTAGGTGGCGTCGCGGGCGGTCTCGCTGGCGAAGGCGAAGGCCATGGCGGCCAGCTCGTGGAACCGCTGCGGCTGGTCGTCCAGGGCCCAGGCTGCCTTGTGGGTGAGGAGGCGGGAGCCGGCCAGCGCGGTGGCCTGGTCGGCCAGCGGGTGGGAGATGGCCTGGAAGGAACCGATGGGGGAGCCGAAGGCTCGACGCTCGCAGGCGTACTCGCACGCCATCTCGTGGGCACGGGTGCCGATGCCGAGGAGGGCGGCGGCGGTGAGCACGAGCCACTCCGACACTGCGTGGTCGACGGCGGCGATGGCGTCGGGCCCTGAGGCCAGCTCCACCGCTCCGTCGAGGGTGAGATCGGCCAGTGGCTGCCCACCGAGGTTGGCCACCGGGCGGGGTGCCTGCGCGGCGGCGTCGACCAGGAGCAGGCGCTCGCCGTCGGGCACCACCACGTGGGCCGCTACTGCGCCGGCCGGCACCAGCGGGAGGATGCCGGCCCGCACAGGTTGGAGCGCGAGGGTGACGATGGCGCCGTCGTCGAGCACCGAGCGCAGCGTGGTGCGGGCGAGGTCGGTGTCGAGGGCCGCGAGGAGCCGCGCCGTCACCTGGGTGTCGATGATGGGCGCCGGTGCCACCGCTCGGCCGGCCTGTTCGGCGACGAGGGCCAGGTCGAGGAGCGAGGCCCCCCAGCCGTCGTGCTCGACGGGCACCGCCATCGGCACCACACCGACCTCGCCGAGGGCATCCCACAGGGCGGGAGCATGGCCGAGGGGCTCGGCCTCACGTACCTGGACCGGCGACGACTGCTTGGCGAAGAGGTCGCCAAACGACGCCACGAGCTGTTCCTGTTCATCGCTCAGGCGAAGGTCCATCGCTCCCCCGTGGTGCGGCCGGTTCGAGAGTATGGCAGCTCGTTTTTCGGGAACGCCACCTGCCGAAGAACGGCAACGGCGCTCTCGCCGTACGGCCCGGGTACGGTCACGGCGTGGCCCGACGGACGACGGCAGACGGCAAGGGGCGGGCGGGGCCGCGGGAGAAGCCGAAGCAGATCGCCGACGAGCTCCGGTCGCTCATCGTGTCGGGGGAGCTCACCGAGGGCGACTCGCTCGGGCACGAGCCCGACCTCATCGAACGCTTCGGGGTGTCCCGTCCCTCGCTGCGGGAGGCCTTGCGCATCCTCGAGACCGAAGGGCTGATCAGCGTCGTCCGCGGCGTCCGCGGCGGCGTGGTGGTGCACGAGCCCGACGAGCGCATGACGGCCCGCACCGCGGCGCTCGTGCTGCGCGCCCGCAACGTGTCGCTGGCCGATGTGTACGACGCCCGCGTGGCCCTCGAGCCGGTGGCGGCCCGCACCCTCGCCACCGCGCCCGGTCGGCAGCGGGCCGTCGACGAGCTCCGGGCGCTGGTCGAGGAGCAGGAGTCGGCCATCGACGATCCCGAAGCCTTCGGCGAGGCCAACGCCCGCTTCCACGTGCGCCTCGTCGGCCTAGCCGGGAACCAGACCCTCACGATCATGGCCGAGATGCTCAACGAGATCGTGGCCCGGGCCGTCACGAGTGCCAGCCACACGCCCGGCGACGATTCCGTGGCCACCCGCCGGCGGGGCATCCGGTCGCAGCGCAAGCTCCTCGACCTGCTCGAGGCCGGCGACGGGTCTGCCGTCGAGGAGCACTGGGGGTCGCACATGACCGTGGTGGGCAAGGTGCTGCTCGGCCAGCAGGCCACCACGGTGATCGACCTCCTCGATCACTACTAAGCAGGAGGCATGACCGACCTGCAGCACCCGTCCACCTACGCGCGCTCGGCACCCGATCGCCTGGCCGTGGTCATCGCCCCGGTCGGCACCACCCGCACCTACGCCGAGCTCCAGGACCGGTCGACGCAGCTGGCCAACGTCCTGTGGACCGCCGGCCTCCGCACGGGCGACCACCTCGCGGTGATGGTGGAGAACCGGGCCGAGTTCCTCGAGGCCACGTGGGCGGGGTGGCGCGCGGGCCTCTACGTGACGCCGATCAACTGGCACCTGGCGCCCGACGAGGCGGCTTACATCGTGCGCGACTGCGGGGCGTCGGCCATCGTGGCCTCGGCTGAGCGGGGCGAGGTGCTCGCGCGGTTGGCCGGCGACGAGCCGCTCCGCTGTCGCCTCGTGGTGGGCGGGAGCGCCCCCGGGTTCGACGACTACGAGGACGCGCTCGCAGCCCAGCCGGTCACCCCGGCGCGGGAGGAGTGCGAGGGCAACTGGATGCTCTACTCGTCGGGCACCACCGGTCGGCCGAAGGGCATCAAGCCACCGACGATCGGGGGGCCGCTCGGCGCCCCGATGGGCATCGCCATGCTGATGCAGGGCCTCTACGGGTTCGGCGAGGACTCCGTCTACCTCTGCCCGGCGCCGCTCTACCACGCCGCGCCGGCCGGTTGGACGAACGGTGTGCATCGCCTCGGCGGGACCACCGTGGTGATGGAGCGCTTCGACCCGCTCGAGGTGCTGGCCGCGATCGAGGCCCACCGCGTGACCCACGCCCAATTCGTGCCCACCCACCTCGTTCGACTGCTCAAGCTCACGGACGAGGAGCGCAACCGGTTCGACCTGTCGAGCCTGCGGGTGGTCGTCCACGCGGCGGCGCCGTGCCCGCCCGACGTGAAGCGGGCCACCTTCGACTGGTTGGGCCCGATCGTCCACGAGTACTACTCGGGCAGCGAGGGCGTGGGCTTCTGCGCCATCGGCCCCGACGAGTGGCTGGCCCATCCGGGGTCGGTGGGGAAGTCGCTGCTCGGTGCCGTTCACATCACCGACGAGGACGGCAACGAGCTCCCCGCCGGCGAGGTGGGCCAGGTGTGGTTCGAGACACCGGCGGCCTTCGAGTACCACGGCGATCCCGAGAAGACGAAGGACGCCTTTGACGAGCACGGGTGGAGCAGCCTTGGCGACATGGGCTACGTCGACGCCGAGGGCTACCTCTACCTCACCGACCGGGTGTCGAACATGATCATCTCCGGCGGCGTGAACATCTACCCCCGCGAGATCGAGGACGTCCTCGCCCTCCACCCAGCCATCACCGACGTGGCCGTGGTGGGCGTGGCCGATCCCGAGATGGGCGAGTCGGTACGGGCCGTCGTGCAGGCCGCCGACCTCCCCGCCGACACCACCGAGCTCGCGTCCGAGCTCATGGCGTTCTGCCGCGAGCGGTTGTCGAGCTTCAAATGCCCTCGCTCGGTCGTCTTCGTCGACGAGGTGCCCCGCCTGCCCACCGGCAAGCTGGCCAAGCGCCTCCTGCCGAACAGCGCCCTGGTGCCGTAGCCCGTCAGGAACCGATGCCGCGGTGGAGCAGGCTCCAGAGCTCTTCGGCGGCGGCTTCGGGGTTGCGCACGGGGGCACCGCTGATCGTGGCCGCGAAGGCGTTGAAGCCGACGGCCTGGAGCATCGTGCCGGCCAGGTGGCGGTGGTCGAGGCCAGGGCGGAGGCCGCCGGCCGCGGCGGCGTCGTCGAGCAGGCCCTCGAGCAGGCCGACCATCGGAACGAAGGCTCGCGAGGCCTCCTTCGGGTGCTCGGTGAGGAGGCGCTGGGCGAACTCGGAGAGCGCCGGCGTGGGGCCCGACTTGTTGGCCCTGCTCTTCGGCAGGGGCTGGCAGATCCGGAAGTACTCGACGACGAACGCGTGCACCTTCTCGAGCGGATCGGCCTCGTCGTCCACCACGTCCTGGAGGTGCTCAGCGGTGGAGCGGACCGACTCCTCGAACAGCGCGAGGAGCAGCTCGTACTTGCCGGCAAAGTACTGGTAGAAGCTGCGGAGCGACTCCCCGGAGCGCTCCACCACCTCCTGGACCGTGAACTCCTTGTCGGGGGAGCCGTTCATCAGCTCCAGGGCGGCATCGAGGAACCGCTGCACCCGCTTCTCGGCACGGGCCCGGGCGGGATCGAGGGAGCGGGCCACGGCCAGTTCGCGCCAGGTGCCCCCGCTCTCCGCCTCGACCTCCACGTCCGCGTCCTTCGCCATCGGGCCAGCCTGTCAGACCGCGGGTTCGACGATGACGTCCATCGTGGACGCGCCGCTGTCGGGCACCCGGGGCTGGCGCCACACCTCCACCGGGAAGGACGCGTTCACCAGCGAGTACATGAGCCAGAGCAGGCGGCTGGCGTCCTCGGGGAGGGCGTTGAGATCGAGCTGGTCGAGGTGGGCCATGGCGTCGGCCAACCGGGGGAAGGCGGCGTCGTAGAAGGCCTGGATCTCGTCCATGCTGCTGTCGAGCCGCTTGGCGTAGCGCTCGGCCTCGGTCTCGAGCGACCAGTCGGCGAAGGGCTCGAGCTCGGCGAAGGCGGGAGGGAGGATCGACATGGTGGTGCTCCTCAGCTCGCAGCCGACACGGCGACGGGCGTCTCGCGCTCGGCCTGGTAGGCGGCGACGTGGTCGCGGGCGGTCTTGTGCAGCTGGCGGAGCAGGATCTCCTGGTCGTTCAGCGGGAAGGACGTGACGGCGCGCGACTCGATCATGCGCTGGGTGGCCTCGAGGGTGTTGCCGTCCTGGAGGGCGTACTCCTTGAACGTCACCGCGGCGAGCTCCTGGGCCAGCCGTTCCGACGCGTTCTTCGGCGGGGCGAAGTAGAGCGTGCCCTCGAAGATGTGGGTGTTGTAGGACGTCGGCCAGTAGTGGTACGTGAGGTACCAGCCCGGCTCCCACACGAGGAGCATGAAGTTGGGGAAGAACACGAACGTGTCGACGCCCCACGACGGGCTGCGGGCCGGGTTGAGGGCCGAGGGCAGGTCGGCGAAGTCGTAGCCGACGTCGGGCTTGGCCCAGGGTCCGAACAAGCCGCTCTCGAGCACCCGCTCGATCGGCTTCACGATGCTCGGGTCCTTCGGCGGGGCCATCCCGCCCCAGCTCGACACCATGCCGTGCGGACCGTCGAGCTTGTAGCTCAGCGCCTCGAAGCCGTACGTCTGGAGCTTGCGCGACTCCTCGGCGACGGCTTGCTTCGCGTGCAGAACAGGTGCGTGGTAGAACTCGGCGAAGGCGTCGATGAAGAGCTTCCAGTTGGCCCCGATCTCCGCCCGGTACTTGTACACGTGGGTCATCTCGTGGAACGGGTAGCCGGCCAGGCCGGCGCCGAGCTCGCCGAGGTAGGCCTGCAGCGAGTCGGTGTTGTCGGGGTCGAGGTTCACGAAGATGAACCCCTCCCACACCTCAGCCCGCACCTGGGCCAGGCCGTAGTCGCCCTTGTCGAGCCCGAAGAACTCGTCCTCCTGCTGCACGAAGGTGAGGTCGCCGGCGAGGTCGTAGCGCCAGCCGTGGTACTTGCAGGTGAACTGGCGGCAGGTGCCGCTGGTCTCCTCCTGCGGGAAGTCGTTCCACATGAGCTTGTTGCCGCGGTGGCGGCAGATGTTGTGGAAGGCCCGCACCTCGCCGTCGGTGCCCTTGGCGATGATCACCGACGTGCGGGCGGCATCGAGCTCGCGGGTGAAGTAGCTGCCGGCGCGGGGGAGCTGCTCCACCCGCCCGACGTTGAGCCACGTGCGCCGGAAGACGGCGTCACGCTCGAGCTCGTAGTGGCTGGGCGAGATCGAGTCCTCGTAGGACACCGGACCGGTGCCCAGCTCGGGGTAGTGCTCGGTCCAGCTGCCCTCGGCGGGCTTCGGGAAGTGGGCCATGGTCAGGATCCTCCGGGTCGGGAAGGCAGGGGCGGGCCAGGACGTCCGCGCAGGTCGTCGTCGAGCTCGACGTCGAACGTGCGGAAGAACATGGCCACGAGGTCGTAGGCACCGACGGTGAACACGAGGTCGATGAGCTGTTCGTGGTCGAGCTCGGCGGCGAGGGTGGCCCAGGTGCCGTCGGCCACCCGGGCGTCGTCGAGGAGCTCGTCCGCGGCGGCGAGGACGGCTCGTTCCAGGGGCGACCATTCGGCCGACGATGGATCGGAGCCGACCCGTTCGATCTCGTCGAACGTGAGGCCCACGTCGGTGCCGATGAGCACGTGCTGCACCCACTCGTACTCCGACCCGCGGCGGGCGGCCACCCGCAGCACGAGCAGCTCGCGGTGGCGCAGGTCGAGCGAGGTGCCGAAGAGGATGTGGCCGTTGAAGCCGTTGAAGGCCTTCGTGAGGGCGGGGTGGTGGGCGAAGGTGCCGAGGGCGTTGAGGCCCTTCGGGCGGGAGTCGTCGCGCGGCGGGCGTGGGTGGCGGGCGTCGGAGGGCGCCAGGGCCGCCAGCGCGTCGCGCATCTCGGCCGGCCACTCCTTCGGTGGGATCGGTGTCAGGCGGGTGCTCATCAGCCGGTGTTCCGCCCGCCGTTGACGCCGAACACCTGGCCGGTGATGTAGCTGGCGTCGTCGCTCACGAGGAACGCTGTCGCTGCCGCGATGTCCTCCGGCAGCCCGGCTCGGCGCACGGGCGTCTGGGCGGCGATGGCCTCGACGCCGGGGCCGAGCAGGCCCTTCTCCTCGGTCTTGCGGAGCATCGGCGTGTCGATGAACCCCGGCGGGATGGTGTTGACGGTGATCCCGCGCGGCCCGAACTCGAGGGCCAGCGACTTGGTGAGCCCGATCATCCCGGCCTTCGACGACACGTAGTGGGCCATGAGCGGCTGGCCGCCCTGCGCGCTCGACGAGGAGATGTTCACGATGCGGCCCCACTGGGCCTCGAGCATGTGGGGGAGCACGGCCTGGCAGCACTGGAAGGTTCCGGTGAGGTTCACCGTGAGCAGGTGGTTCCACGCGTCGAGGGTGATGTCGAGGAACCGCTCGAAGCCGTCGACGCCCGCGTTGTTCACGAGGACCGTGGGTGCACCGAGCTCCTTGACGACCCGCGTCACGCCGGCATCGATCTGGGCCCGATCGGTGACGTCGACGCTGACACCGATCGCCGTGGGACCGCCGGCGGCGATCTTGGCGGCGGCCTCGTCGGCCGCCGCGCCGTTGCGGTCGAAGATAGCGACGGCCAGCCCGTCGGCGGCCAGGCGCTCGGCGATGGCCAGCCCGATCCCGGACGCACCCCCGGTGACGATGGCGACCTTCACTGGATCGGCTCGTCGCCGGCGAGGGTGCAGCGGTGCATGTCGCGGGGAGAGGTGGCGTCGTAGGGGCAGGCCCGGTGGAGCACACCGCGGTTGTCCCAGATCACGAGGTCACCCACGCTCCAGGTGTGGCGGTACACCTGCTCGGGCCGGGTGGAGCGCTCGAGCAGCTCCTGGAGGAGGGCCCGGCCTTCGTCGACCGGCATGCCCACCACGTGGTCGGCGGTGGCGCCGATCACGAGCGACTTGCGCCCGTTGTTGTGCTTCCACACGAGCGGGTGCTCCTTGGCCGGGCGGGAGCGCCAGGCCTTCACCTGCTCGGGGGTGGGGTCGGGGTTGTGGAGGCGCTGGCTGGCCTCGATGGTGTGCACGATGCGCAGCGACTCGAGGCGGGCCTTCTCATCGTCGTCGAGGGCGTCGAAGGCTGCGTACGTGCTGGCGAACTCCGTCTCGCCGCCCGTCGCGGCCACCGCGTGGGCCGACAGGACGGTGGCCATGATCGGGATGTCGTCGGTGCACCCGTCGATGTGCCACTGGAAGGTGCCGCGCAGGTAGGCCGCCGAGGGGTTCTTCTTCGGGTCGAGCGTGACCCGGAAGATCTCGGGGTACGGCTCCTTGCCGAGCTTCTCCACGTGGCCGAGGCGCTTGCTGAAGGCGACCTGCGTCTCGTCGTCGAGGTGGAGGTCGCGGAACACCAGGGCCCCGTTGGCATCGAGCGTGTCGAGGCACCAGGCGGGGAAGCCGTCGTCGTGGAGCAGGATGTCGCGGTCGACGCCGAGGACGGCCACACCGACAGACTCGGTGAGCGGCTCGGTGGTGATCACGGACATGGCTTCCCCCTGCTCGCGGGCCCCGGTTCCAGAGGGGCACTCTAATCTGCGAAGAACGGCGTTTCCAGCAGTCGAGCACCTGCATAGGCACGTTGTCGAATTCGGAGAATTGCATTATCGTCGGGCCGATGGAGACCGAGCTCGAGGGGCAGCCGGCGACGGCCGCCGAGATCACCGTCGAGCTCGACGGCAAGGTCGCCACCACCACCCACCACCCGGGTACGACCCTGCTGCAGGCGGCTCGCCAGGCCGGGCTGCGGCCGCCGTCGTCGTGCGAGGCCGGCAACTGCGCCACGTGCATGGCCCGCGTCGTCGAGGGAACGGCCACGATGGTGGTGAACGACGCCCTCGAGGACGACGAGGTGGCTGAAGGGTGGGTCCTCACCTGCCAGGCCATCCCCACGTCGCCCACGATCCGCGTCGTCTACGGGTTCTGAGTCCGACCGGCCGCACGACCAGGGGAGCGACGTGGATCAGCAGCAGCTGAGCGACATCATCGAGATCGAGCAGCTGCTCGCCCGCTACGCGGTGGGGATGACCCAGGACGACGTCGACGCCGTCGTCGAGGTGTTCACCCCGGACGGCACCTACAGCGCGTTCGGCGACACCTACGCCCTGGCCGACTTCCCCCGGCTCGTCGCGGCGGCGCCCAAGGGCCTCTTCATGACCGGCACCCCATCGCTCGACCTCCAGGGTGACGAGGGCACTGGCGTGCAGACGCTGTGCTTCATCGATCAGACGAACCACGCCATGCGGATCGGTTGGTACACCGACACCTATATGCGAACCGAGCAGGGTTGGCGGCTGCGCACCCGGTCGATGACCTTCCTGCGC
>JALYWQ010000114.1 GCA_030852625.1 Actinomycetota bacterium | reverse complement strand
AGCATCCGGTGGAACTGCGTCGGCACCATGTGGGTGTGGGTGACCCGCTGCTCCTGGATCTTGGCCAGGGTCTGCTCCGGGTCCCACTTGTCCATGAACACGACACGGTGGCCGGAGTGCAGCGAGTTGCCGGCGAAGGTGGTGACCGCGGTGTGGTAGTTCGGCGAGGTGCAGAGGTGCACCTGGTCCTCCCGGTGGGGGATGCCGAAGAGGTTGAAGAAGCCGGTGAAGAGCTCGGCCATGATGTCGGGGTCGGCGTCGTGGAGCTGCCGCTTCACGCCCTTGGGCTTGCCGGTGGTGCCCGACGTGTAGTGCATGGCGGCACCGGCCGACCGCTCGTCGGGCAAGGTGTCGGGCTGCTCGGCCAGCCCGGCCTCTACGGACGTGAAGCCGGGCACCTCGCCGTGGGCCAGGCGGGCCTCCTTCGGCAGGCCGGCCTCGTCGGCGGCGGCCGACGCCACCCCGGCGTAGCGCTCGTCGGACACGATGGCCTTCGCGCCCGAGTCCTGCACGATGTAGGCGATCTCGGGAGCGGAGAGCCGGTAGTTGATCGGCACGTAGTACCAACCGGCCTGGAGGGCGGCGAGGTACACCTCGATCGGCTTCACCCCGTTGGGGAGCACGGCGGCGACGGCATCGCCCTTCTGCAGGCCGAGCGAGCGCAGCAGGTGCACGTAGCGGTTGGCCCGGGCGAGCAGGTCGCCGGCCCGGTGCTCGGTGCCGTCGGGATCGACCACCGCCACGAAGTCCGGATCCTGCTGGGCGTACTTGTAGAAGCCTGACATCGCGGACGATCCCCCCGGTTTCACATCTGACGGACCGTCAGACTAGAACCTGTTCTCGTTGGTCGGCCAGCCGGTACGCTCCGCCCTCGCAGGGTGGAAGCCATCGGACCAGGGGGGTTTCGGATGCGAGCTGCGGTGCTGCGCAACATGGGGGACGCCACCCTCGAGGTGCGCGACGACCTCTCGCTCGCCGAGGTCGGTCCGGGGGAGGTGCGGCTCAAGGTCGAGGCCACCGGTGTGTGCCACTCCGACCTCTCCTGCATGAACGGCACCGTCCCGTCACCCACGCCCTGCGTGCTGGGCCACGAGGGGGCCGGCGTCGTGCAGGCGGTGGGGGAGGGGGTCACCTCGGTCCAGGTGGGCGACCACGCCATCGTGGCCTGGAGCCCACCGTGCGGCGAGTGCGCCTTCTGCGGCCCGAGGCACCAGCCCCACCTGTGCTCGAACATCCAGATGGTGATGACCGGCACGCCCAACTTCCGTCTCGGCGGCGACCCGGTGTTCGGGATGGCCGGGACCGGCACCTTCGCCGAGGAGCTCATCCTGCCGCACCAGGCCGTGGTGCCGATCGACGCCGACATCCCGTTCGAGATCGCCAGCCTCGTCGGCTGCGGCGTGATGACCGGGGCCGGCGCGGCGCTCAACACGGCCAAGGTCACGCCTGGTTCGTCGGCGATCGTGTTCGGTTGCGGTGGCGTCGGCATCGCCGCCATCCAGGGGGCCAAGGTCGCCGGTGCCGAGGTGATCCTCGCCGTCGACCTGCACGACGGGAAGCTGGCCGACGCCCTCCGCCTCGGCGCCACCCACGCCTGCAAGCCCGAGGAGGTCGACGACCTCAAGGCCACGCTCACCGGTGGCGACGGCTTCGACTTCGGCTTCGAGGCCATCGGCCTCCCCACCACGATGCGGGCCACCTACGACGCCATCCGGCGCGGCGGCACCGCCTGCATCGTCGGCGTCGGGAAGTTCACCGAGGTCGTCACCTTCTCGGCCTTCGAGCTGTTCTACTCCGAGAAGACGATGGTGGGGTCGTACTACGGCTCGGCCGACGTCCGCACCGACTTCCACAAGCTGCTCGACCTCTGGAAGGCCGGGCAGCTCGATCTGGAGGGGATGATCTCCCGCCGCATCGCCCTCGATGACATCAACGATGCCTTCGACGCCATGCAGCGCGGCGAGGTCATCCGCCAGGTCATCACGTTCTGACCCCGTCCCGCCGAACCCCGAGGAGCCCTGTGGCCGCTAGCGACGCCCCTGCGGTGCTGACCGCCCCGATGACGATCGAGTACCCGTTCTCCCGCACCACCGGTCCGGTGATCGGGGCCTTCCTCACCGGGCTGCGCGAGCAGCTCCTGGTGGGCATCAAGGGAACGGACGGTCGGGTGCTGATCCCGCCGACGGAGTACGACCCGACCACCGGCGACGAGCTCTCGGAGCTGGTCGTGGTCGGCCCCGCCGGGGTGGTCGACACCTGGGCCTGGGTGCGTGACCCGATGCCGAAGCACCCGCTCGACCGCCCGTTCGCGTGGGCCCTCGTGCGGCCCGATGGCGCCGACGTCGGCTTCCTCCAGGCCGTCGATGCCGGGTCGATCGACTCCATGTCCACCGGGATGCGAGTGCGCCCCCGCTGGGCCGGGGAGCGCGAAGGAACCATCCACGATCTCGAGTGCTGGGAGCCCGAAGCCTGATGGCCGATCTCACCCTTCCCCCGGAGCTGCAGGACGTGGAGCTGGTCCGCAGCGTCCGCACGCCCGCGGCGCTGGACTACACGTTCACCGCCGGTGTGGCCACCACCCGGTTCCTCACCGGCATCACCGAGGGCAAGATCCTCGGCGAGCGGGCGCCAGGCGGCCGGGTGTACGTGCCCTCCCGCGGCGCCGACCCGCAGCTGGGCAAGCCCACCACCGAGCAGGTCGAGGTCGCCCACGTCGGCACGCTCACCAGCTTCTGCGTGGTCAACGTGGCCTTCTACGGCCAGGGCATGGAGATCCCGTACACCTCGGGGCTCATCCTGCTCGACGGCTCCGACCTGCCGATCATGCACCTCATCCAGGAGTGCCCCGTGGACGACGTCCACATCGGCATGCGGGTGGAGGCGGTGTGGGAGGACAGTGGCCCGCCGTACAAGCCCACCCTCGAGAGCATCAAGTACTTCCGTCCCAACGGTGAGCCGTCCGTCGAGGTCGTGCAGCCGGGTGAGGGGGTGACGTGGTGAGGGACGTCGCGGTCATCTCGTTCGCCCAGATGAAGAACGTGCGCCGGGAGACCGTGCTCAACGACGTCGAGATGCTCATGAACGTGCTCGACGACGTGCGCGACCGCGCCGGTCTCACGCCCGACCAGATCGGGTTCACCTGCTCCGGCTCCACCGACTACCTGTCGGGCCAGGCCTTCAGCTTCGTGTCCACCCTCGACGGTGTCGGCCCGTGGCCGCCCATCCAGGAGAGCCACGTGGAGATGGACGGCGCGTGGGCGCTCTACGAGGCGTGGGTGAAGCTGCAGCTCGGCGAGGTCGATACGGCCCTCGTCTACTGCTACGGCAAGTCGGCTCCCGGGCCGCTCCACGAGGTGCTGTCCCGACAGCTCGACCCGTACAGCGTCGGCCCGTTGTGGCCCGACGTCATCAGCCTCAACGCCCTCCAGGCGCGAGCGCTGATCGATGCCGGCAAGGCCACCGAGGCCGACTTCGCCGAGGTGGCCACCCGCAGCCGGCGCAACGCCCTCGGCAACCCCAACGCCCAGCTGGCGTGGGACCGCTCCGTGGAGGAGCACCTGGCCGAGGAGCCGATCGTCGATCCGCTCCGGAAGAGCGACTGCCCGCCGATCACCGACGGCGCTTCCGCGATGATCATCGCCGCCGGCGACCGGGCCCGGGAGCTCTGCGACCGACCGGCCTGGATCCGCGGGATCGACCACCGGATCGAGCCCATGGCCCTCGGCGTGCGCGACCTCACCAGCTCGGCGTCCACCCGCCTGGCCGGTGAGAAGGCCGGTGCCATCGGCATCGACGTCGACGTCGCCGAGCTCCACGCGCCCTTCAGCCACCACGAGCTGATCCTCCGCGATGCGCTCGGCCTGGCCGACCACGGCAACGTGAACCCGTCGGGCGGCGCGCTGAGCGCCAACCCGGTGATGGTCGCCGGCCTCACCCGCATCGGCGAGGTGGCCCAGCGGATCATCGACGGCGACGCCACCCGAGGCATCGCCCACGCCACCTCGGGCCCCTGCCTGCAACAGAACCTCGTGACCGTCCTGGAAGGTGAGAACTGATGGCCAAGGAACGAGTCGCCGTCATCGGGGTCGGCCAGACGAAGCACCAGGCCACCCGCGGAGACGTGTCCATGGCCGGGCTCGTGCGGGAGGCCGCCTCCCGCGCGCTCGAGGACGCGTCGATGACGTGGTCCGACATCGACGCCGTGGTGATCGGCAAGGCCCCCGACTTCTTCGAGGGCGTGATGATGCCGGAGCTCTACCTGGCCGACGCGCTGGGGGCCAACGGCAAGCCGCTGTTCCGGGTCCACACCGCGGGCTCGGTGGGCGGGTCGACCTCGATCGTCGCGGCCCAGCTGGTGCAGGCCGGGATCCACGAGCGGGTCCTCACCGTCGCCTTCGAGAAGCAGAGCGAGAGCGAGGCCATGTGGGCCCTGTCGCTCCCGATGCCGTTCACCCCGCCGCTCCACGCCGGCGCCGGCGGGTACTTCGCGCCCCACGTGCGCTCGTACATGGCCCGGTCGAAGTCGCCCGACCACATCGGGATCCTGGTGGCGCTGAAGGACCGCCAGAACGCGCTCAAGAACCCCTACGCCCACCTCCACGAGCACGACATCAGCTTCGACTCGATCAAGGACAGCATGATGCTGTGGGACCCGATCCGCTATGCGGAGACGTGCCCGTCGTCCGACGGCGCCTGCGCCATGGTGCTGGGGAGCGAGGCGGTGGCGGCCAAGGCCGACAAGCCGGTGGCGTGGATCAAGGGCACCGCCATGCGGTCGGAACCCACCATGTCGGCCGACCGGGACACCGTGCTGCCGCGCGGTGGTTCCGAGTGCGCCGCCGACGTGTACAAGCAGGCCGGGATCACCGACCCCCGCCGCGAGGTCGACTGCGTCGAGATGTACGTGCCGTTCTCGTGGTTCGAGCCGATGTGGCTCGAGAACCTCCACTTCGCCCCGTCGGGCGAGGGGTGGAAGTACGTGGAGGACGGCGTCACCCAGCTCGACGGCGACCTGCCGGTGAACATGTCCGGCGGCGTCTTGTCGTCGAACCCCATCGGAGCGTCGGGCATGCTCCGGTTCGCGGAGGCCGCCAACCAGGTGCGGGGCCAGGCCGGCGAGCACCAGGTCGACGGTGCTCGCACCGCGGTAGGCCACGCCTACGGCGGCGGTTCGCAGTTCTTCGCCATGTGGGTCGTCGGGGCGGAGAAGCCGTGAGCGGCCGCCTCGAGGGCAAGGTTGCGCTCATCACGGGCGCGGCCCGGGGCCAGGGCGAGGCCGAGGCGCGGCGCTTCGTGGCCGAGGGAGCCAAGGTGCTCCTCACCGACCTCCTCGACGACGACGGTGAGGCGGCGGCCAAGGCCCTCGGCGACGCCGCCGCCTACCAGCACCTCGACGTCACCTCGGAGGACGAGTGGAACGCCGCCGTGGCCACCGCCGAGGAGCGCTTCGGCCCGCTCTCGACCCTGGTGAACAACGCCGGCATCCTCGACATGGCCCCGATCCACGAGCAGGACATCGACCGGTTCCGGAAGGTGCTCGACATCAACCTCGTGGGCACGGTCATCGGGATGAAGGTCGCGGCGGCGTCGATGCGCAAGGCCGGGGGCGGATCGATCATCAACATCGCCTCCAACGCCGGCATGGTGGGCCTGCCCCAGGCGGCGGCCTACGTGTCGAGCAAGTGGGCGGTGCGGGGCGTCTCGAAGACCGCTGCGATCGATCTCGGCCCGTTCGGGATCCGGGTCAACTCCGTGCACCCCGGCGGCATCGCCACACCGATGACCGGCGGAGGCAACGAGCTGTCGGGCTGGGTGAAGAAGCTCCCCATCCCGCGGTGGGGCCAGCCCGACGACGTGGCCAACGTGGTCACCTTCCTGGCCTCCGACGAGGCGGCCTACGTCACCGGCGTCGAGTGGTCGGTCGACGGCGGCGCCACCAGCGGGGACCGCGGGATCTTCGAGTAGCTCGGTCTTGTCGCCCTCAGCGGGCGGCGAGGAGCAGGACGATCAGGGTGGCCACCACGCACGCCAGCAGGCGGACGCGGGGGTCGATGCGGTGGAGCGGGGGCGGTGCCACCGACATCAGATGCCCTGGATGGCCGCGAGCAAGACCACCACGGCGCTGACCGCCGAACCGGCCAGGATCCGCAGCGGCAGGTGGTAGGTGCGATGGGTAGGGATCGCGAGCATGTCCCGATCGTCCGCCAACGCCCGCTTTGGCGCCATGGGCCGCGCGGCCCATTTTCGCCGGCCGAACGGCCGGAGGTCAGTCGCCGAGCTTGGCGCTGGCGGTGGCCTTGGCGGGCGCTTCGTCGGCCTTGGCCGGGTCCCACGGCGGCGGGAACACGGTGCGGTCGTCGCTCACGCCCTCGGCGTAGAACTGGGCCGCCCACTTCCGGAACTTCATGAACGGGCCGTCGTTGTCGGCCAGGGCCGGACGCACGAGGTGGGCCTTGTGCTCCCAGATCGGCTTGTCCTCGAGGTACTGCTTGTCGACCTCGGCCACGAAGGCCCGGCCCACGTTGGCGGTGGTCTCGGCATCGCCCATGGTCTTGAAGCGGAAGTTGAACCGGGTGATGCACTGGTCGGCCCGGATGGGCGTGGTGACGGCGTAGCTGACGGTGTCGACGATCCCGCTGAACCGCACGATGGCCACGCCGGGGCCGACCTGCTCGGAGTCGATGCGGCCCTCCATCACGCCACGAGGCGTGGGGAACTTCTGGCTGGAGCGCATCTGGGTGCCGGGGAAGCTGGTCTCGTAGCTCTCCATCACCGGGACCTCGGCGGTGTTGTGCACGTAGCGGAAGTGGGCCGAGTCGACCCCGTTCTCGGCCATCTCCTGCCAGGGGGCGTCGACGGTGTGGGCGGTGCGGATCACCGTGGACCACTGCGGGTCGCCGTTGAACTCGGCCAGCTCGGGCAGGTCCCACATGGGGGCCACCTCGGGGTCGGGGTGGTACCAGACCATGCTGACCTCGTTGACCTCCTGCACCGGGTAGGTACGGAGGGTGCCCTTCTTGTTCACCCGTTCGGAGTAGGGGATCTCGGTGTTGGCCCCGTCGCCGTCGAACTTCCAGCCGTGGAAGGGGCACACGATCTCACAGCCCGCCACCGTGCCGCCGTGGCCGAGGTGGGCGCCGAGGTGGGGGCAGAAGGCGTCCTGCACGTGGAGGGCACCGGCCTCGTCGCGCCAGGCCACGAGGTGGGTGTCGAAGTAGAAGATGGCCTTCGGTTGGCCGACCGGGAACTCCTCCGGGTAGCCCACGCAGAACCAGCCGAAGGGCACCGGGAAGGGGGAGCGGGCGAGGTCGGCCATGGTCAATCCTCCAACTTGAAGACCCGCATCGCGTTCTCACGCAGGAACTTCGGCCACACGTCGTCCTTGAAGGCCACG
>JALYWQ010000113.1 GCA_030852625.1 Actinomycetota bacterium | reverse complement strand
TCTTCCTGCTGATGCTGGTGCTGCCGCCGCTCGCGGCGGTGAAGGCGGCGACGGCGGCGGCTTCGGCGTCGGGGCCGCTGTCGCCGGCCGCCAGCACCGCCACCATCCCGCCGAGGTCGCCGCGGTGGAAGACGCCGACGATGCTCCGCAGCGCGCCCGATCCCACCGATACCCCGTCCGCCGTGACGGCGGCGTCGAGCCCGGCCAGCGCGGCGGTGGCCGCCGCCGGGGCATCGCGGTACGTGAAGGCGAGGCCGTTGAGGTCGGGGACCTCGTTGCACGCGTCGATGACCGCGCCGGCCTGCTCCACGAACGCTGCCGCGCCGTCGTCCTCGAACCGGAAGAGCAGCTGGAGCACCGAGACGCCCGCAGGCTGACGGGCGTAGCCGGCCACGGCCCGCGCGGACGCGCGCAGCCCGGCGGTGGGGTCCTGGCCGACGCAGAAGGTGGGCACCGTGTCGCCCACCTCCTCCACCGGCACGAACGTGCCGGGCAGCTGGTCGGCCGCGACCAGCAGATCGGTGAGCTCCGGGTCGTTGGCCACCGTGGAGGACGTCGTCGGGGCCGGCTCGACCACGTCGGCGTCGCCGTCATCGCCGCTGCACGCCCCCAGCACGAGGCCCAGCGCGAGCAGCACCGACAGCACGAGAAGGCGGGAGCTGTGGTTCGGCATCGACGCCTTACTACTCTGCCGGGCGATGTTCCTCGGCGAAGACCTGCTCGCGTACCTCGTCCTCGCCATCGGTGGCGCCATGGCGGCGGGGAGCATCGCGGCGCTGGTGAAGCCGCCGGCGGGCCGCAGCGAGGGCGACCTGGAGCAGGCCCCCGTGGCCCGTTCGGTGGCCTTCGCGGTGGTCGGGCTCATCGGCGCCGTCTGGGCGCTGGCCAGCCTCGTCGCCGGTTGAGTCGACGCCGGGCTGCGCCGGGCTACACGCGCGAGAGGCGCAGGCCGAGCGAGCGGAGCGTCTCGAACGGGTCGTTGTAGCCCCGCTCGAGGTGGTGGATGCCGTGGAGCGTGGAGACGCCCTCGGCAGCCGCGGCGCCGATCACCGAGGAGAACCCGGCTCGGACGTCGGGGATGGTGACCTCGGCCCCCTGGAGCTTCGACACGCCCCGGACGACCGCCGAGTGCACGGCAGAGGAGTCGTGGAACCGGCAGGCCGGGCCACCGAGGCAGGTGTCGAAGAGCTCGATCTCGGCGCCCATGGCCTTGAGGGAGTCGATGTAGCCGAGGCGGTCCTCGTAGACGGTCTCATGGAGCACCGACATGCCGTCGACCTGGGTCATGAGCACGATGAGCGGCGGCTGCCAGTCGGTCATGAACCCGGGGTGGGTGTCGGTCTGCACCGCGGCGGGCCGGAGGTGGTCGGCCTGGGCACTGATCCACGTGTCGGTGATCGTGAAGTGGGCGCCCATGCGCTGGAGGGTGTTGATGGCGGTGACCAGGCGATCCTGGTTGCACCCGCCGACCCGGACCTGACCGCCGGTCATGAGCCCCGCCACGAGGTAGCTGAACGCCTCGAGGCGGTCACCCTGGAGGGCGGTCTCGGCGCCGCTCAGCGACTCGACGCCTTCGATGACGAAGCGCCGGTCGGGCCGGAGGGCGATGTGGGCGCCCATCCGCTGGAGGAACAGGGCCAGCTCCACCACCTCGGGCTCGGTGGCGGCGTTGTGGATCACCGTGCGGCCCTCGGCGAGCACCGCGCTGAGCAGCACCGTCTCGGTGGCGCCGACCGACGGATAGGGGAGGGTGATGCGCGTTCCCTTGAGGCGACCGTGCATCCGGGCCGTGATCCCGTGGGGCTGCACCTCGATCTCCGCGCCCATCTGCTGGAGGGCGCTCACGTGGAAGTCCACCGGTCGGCGCCCGATGCGGTCACCGCCGACGAGGGGGACGAACGCCTCGTGGGCCCGGTGGAGCAACGGGCCGAGCAGGAGGATCGGGATGCGGTTGAGCCCGGAGAACTCGGTGGGCACCCGCGGCGTGGGCTCGTCGGTGGGGTCGATCGTGATCGTGCCCTGGTCGATGTCGACGCCGAGGCCGATCGACCGGAGGATGTTGGCGGTGATGCCGACGTCGCCCACGTTGGGGGCGTTGGTGATCACCGAGGGCGAATCGCCCATGAGCGCCGCCACCATGTGCTTGGTGACGGCGTTCTTCGAGCCGGCCACCCGGACCTCCCCCCGAAGGGGGCCGTTGGGCTCGATCCGCCACGCGGCGTCGGCCTGAGGGGCTGCCGCGGTGGCGTCCATGGCGGTCCAGGGTACCCGGCCACCGGCCCGGGATCGATTGCCGAAGGGGCGCCCGACGGATCGCCGGGCGCCCCTAGGACGAGGATCGGTGTGCTGCCGAGACCTAGATGGCCTCGCCGCCCATCTCCCCGGTGCGGATGCGGAGCACCCCGCTCACGTCGGTGATCCAGATCTTGCCGTCGCCGATCTTGTCGGTGCGGGCGGCACCGACAAGGGCGTCGGAGATCTTCTCGACGTCGGCGTCGTCAGCCAGGATCTCGAGCTTGATCTTGGGGACGAACTCCACCGTGTACTCGGCGCCCCGGTACACCTCGGTGTGACCGGACTGGCGACCGAAGCCCTGCACCTCGGTGACGGTGATGCCCTGCACCCCGACACCCTTCAGGGCCTCCTTCACCTCGTCGAGCTTGAAGGGCTTGATGACTGCTGTGATCAGCTTCATTGGTTCAGTCTCCCTCGACTCAGTGGGTCGCGATGCTCGAGGCACCGGAGTGGTAGGCGGTCTCGGCGTGCTCGGCCAGGTCGAGGCCGGCCGATTCGGTCTCATCGCTCACCCGCACACCGATCGTGGCCTTGAGGGCCAGCATGATGAGGGTGGTGACGATGAACGAGTAGACGATCGTCGAGCCGTTGGCCAGGGCCTGCTCGCCGAAGAGCTTCCAGCCGCCGTCGTGGAACACGCCGGCGAGGAACTCGCCCTCGAAGAACTCCGGCTCGGCGAAGAGCCCGAGGAGGAGCGAGCCGACGAGACCGCCGACGAAGTGCACGCCCACCACGTCGAGGGCGTCGTCGTAGCCGGCCTTGTTCTTCAGCCCGACGGCGAAGCAGCAGACCACGCCGGCGACCATGCCGATCCAGAGCGGCGCCATCCCGGCGACGAAGCCGGCGCACGGGGTGATGGCCACGAGACCGGCCACGATGCCCGACGCCGCACCGAGGTTGGTGAAGTGCCCGTCCCGGATGCGCTCCACGACCGCCCACGCCAGACCAGCAGCGGCGGCGGCGAGGAAGGTGTTCATGAAGGCCTGCACGGCCTGGCCGTTGGCGGCCAGCGCGGAGCCGGCGTTGAAGCCGAACCAGCCGAACCACAGGATCCCGGTGCCGAGCATGACGAGCGGCATGGAGTGGGGCGGGTGGCCTTCCTGGGGCCAGCCCTTGCGCTTGCCGAGGACGAGCACGCAGGCCAGGGCGGCGATGCCGGCGTTGACGTGGATGGCCGTTCCGCCGGCGAAGTCGATCGAGCCGCGCTGCGCCAGCCAGCCGCCATAGACCCACTTGAAGACGGGCACGAACACGAGGATGAGCCAGACCGGGACGAAGATCGCCCACGCCGAGAACTTCATGCGGTCGGCCACCGCACCGGAGATGAGCGCCGGCGTGATGACGGCGAACATGCCGAGGAAGGCGATCGAAGCGAGGCCGAAGCCGCCGTCCTCGATGATGCCGAAGCCCCGGAGGAACGCCGAGTCGAAGTTGCCGATGAAGTCGTTCTCGAACGGCACCTGGGCCAGCGAGAACCCGCCGATGGCCCAGACCACCGGCACGATCAGCAGGCACCAGAAGTTCATCATCAGCATGTTGAGCACGTTGCGTGCACGATCCATGCCTCCGTAGAAGAGGGCCAGGCCCGGCGTCATGAACAGCACCAGTGCTGCTGACGTCAGGAGCCAGGCAGCATCGCCGTGGTCCATTGGGTTCACTCCTTCAAGGTGAGAGGTAAGACGAGCGACACCTTCCAAGACCGATGTTTCACCGGTGTTTCGAGTTCGCTCGGTCTCTGTGAACCGTTCCGGCTTGGTAGAACGTGCGGATGCCCGCGGCCCCGAAGCGCTCACGCCGACAGACCGCCGGACTCGTCCTCGCCTTCGGGATGGTGGCGCTGGCGCTGGGAGTGAGCCTCAACGCCATCTTCGGCCGAGCGCCGAAGCGAGCCGCCACCACGACCACCATCCCGGTCACCACCACCACCCTCCCCGACGTCTCGGACCTCGGCCCGGAAGGCGTGGAGCTGCAGAAGCTGCTCGACCTCGCCGCCGGCGTCGCCTACCACGGCGTCTACGACGTGGAGGACCCCAGCCTGCCGGAGGGCCTCTCACAGTCGTTCGAGGTGTGGCGCGACGGCGAGAACGCCCGCACCGACATCATCGAGCGGCAGGGCGGCGGCCGGACGGTCACGCGCTCGGTCACCAACGGCAGCATCTCGATCACCTGCCGGCCGATCCAGGGCGCAGAGCAGTGCGAGCGCACCTCGAACTCAGCCGTGATCGACCTGGCCGGCTTGTTCGTCAAGGCGATCGCCTTCGCCGAGGAGCCCGTCACGCTCACGGCGCGCGACGACGAGGTGGGCGACTACGTGGCGCGGTGCTTCGAGGCCGAGGAGATCGGTGAGCTCTGCCTGGCCACCGACGGGGTGCTCCTCAGCACCATCCTCGAGGGCGCCAACATCACGCTGGCTCGCCTCGACGACCGGATCCCGGAGAAGACCTTCGACGTCACGATCCCCAACCGAAAGGTGCCGGTGACGCCCACGAGCGAGGCCAGCACCACCTCCACGGTGCCGGCGACCACGCAGGCCAGCCCCGCCCCGTAGGGCGAGGCGCGGGATCAGCTCTCGTCGTCGCCGCGGTTGCGGAAGGCGAAGAAGCCGCTGTCGGCCTCGCCGTCGCCTTCCTCGGGCTCCGGGTCCTCGAAGGGCTTGCTGGTGTCGAAGGCGAAGGCCCCGGTGGGCTCCTCGGAGGCCGGGGGGCTGTCGTCGGCGCTCTCGGCCGGGCTGTCGGACTCGGACTCGAGCGACCCGAACGAGAAGGCGGGGGTCGGCGCTTCGGCCGGCTCCTCAGCGGGAGCGTCGGGGGCCGGCGCAGGGCTCCAGCCCTCCGGCGACGCGGGCGACGCGGGCGTCTCGGCCTCGGTCTCGGTGTCGGACGCCGGAGCATCGGACACCGGGGCCGGCGGGGGCGGCTCGGGGAGGGTCTCCTCGGGCGTGGCGGCCCGGACGGCCTGGGCTCCCGCGGCGGGCACGACGTAGAGGGTCAGGGCCCGCACGAGCTCGTCGTCGAGGTAGAGGCGGATCTGGTGGGTGCCCCAGGTGCGGGCTCGCACACCGGTGATCGACAGCACCAGCGGGACCTGCTGCACCTCGTGGGGGAAGAGGCCTTCGTCACCGACGCGGAACACGTTGTCGAGGGTGGCGAGCACGGTGCCGTGGCGGTTGATGACCTCGGCGCGCAGCGAGTGGTTCATGCCGGCGTCCTCGAGCGGCACCTCGATGATGAGGCCCACCATGAGGCCGATCGGCGAGGGCAGCTCGCTGCGGTAGAGACGGGAGACCGCTCCGGAGGAGACGAAGAGCAGGCGGTCCCGAACTTGAGCGAAGTCGCACAGCACCGCAGTGCTCAGATCCAGCATCGAGTGACTACCTCTTCTAGGGACTCGTGGAGAGGGCGTCGGGCGCCCGATCGGCGTCCGAGCCTAGGTCGGGAGCTGCCGTCCAACCGAACTCCCGGCCGACGACGGCGCCGATCGCGACGGCGTCGCCGGTGGCGAGCGCTTCGGTGAGGACGTCGAGGGCACCGTTCTGCACGGGCAGCGCCGGGCCGGGGATGGCGAGCGGGCCGTCGTGCACCGCGGCGAGCACCACGGCACCCGCGGGCACCTTGGCGGCGCTCTCCGGATCGAGGGCGCGGGCGTCGCCGTCCCCCGCCGGGGTGAGTTGGCCGTCGTCGCCGAGCCGCCAGAGACCGTGGCGGGCGCCGACCCAGGAGGCGGCCAGCTCCCGTTCATCGGCGGGGAGCAGCTGGCCCCGGACCTCGAGGAAGCGGGCGAACACGCCGCCCTCGGCCAGGCAGAGCTCGGTGACGGTGGTGTCGCAGGCAGCCGCGATCACCCGTGCGGGGGCTTCCTCGCTGCTGGCCACGCCGGCGTGGGCGGTGGCCACCCGGAGGAGCTCGGTCCGTTGCGGGGGCCGCTGCAGGAACGCGATGGCCTTGGCGTGGAGCCAGGCGGCCCGGGCGTGGAGCGGCCAGCCGTTGAGGGCCAGGCAGCACTTCTTGTGCTTCTTGCCCGACCCGCACCAGCAGTCGTCGTTGCGACCGACCATCTCGGGCCCGGTGGCGGTGTAGCGGGCGAGGAGCACGGCGTCGGGGTCGTCGGCGGGGATCCCCCCGGTGCGCAGGTGGGCCAGGGCGCCGCGGGCGTCGCCCCGGTCGGCGGCGAAGCTGGCGGCGTCGATGAGGGCCGCAGCCGAGTGGCCGGCGCTGAGGGCTTCTTCGAGGCTGGCC
>JALYWQ010000107.1 GCA_030852625.1 Actinomycetota bacterium | reverse complement strand
GACGCCGTGGTGGCCCTCCATCCCGAGCGCCCGGTCGGCGAGGACGACCACGACGCCTACGAGGCGGGGTTCATGTCCGCCAGCCTCGACCACGCCATCTGGTTCCACCGCCCGCCGGTGGCCGACGAGTGGCACATCCACGACTTCACCAGCCACGGCTACCTGAGCAGCCGGGGCCTCGCGGTGGGTCACCTGCTCACGGCCGACGGCGCCCACGTGGCCACCGTCGCCCAGGAGGTCCTCCTCCGCAGGGCCCGCTGAGGTAGCTCAGGCGCAGGTGGTGTGGAGCTGGTTGGCCAGCTCCGTGAACTCGGCTCGCTCGGCGTCGTCGAGGGTCTCGAAGGCGTGGGCCATGGCGACGTCGGTGGCCGCCTCGGCCCCGTCCCACACCTCGGGGACGCCGGTCATGTCCACCTCGCCCCAGCCGAACAGGGGGGCCATGTGCGGCGAACGGTGGGCCACGGCCTGGGCCGGGGTGAGGCCCGACGAGATGACCGCGGCACCGTGGAGGCCGTTGCGCAGCTCCCGCAGCACGTTGAGCTGGAAGACCGCCGCCGCCTTGGGATCGGCTGGCGCCTCCATGCCCCGCCAGGCCGCGAACATCGGGGCCGCGGCGGGGTTGGTGCCGGCCGCGACCTTGGCGGCCAGCTCGGCCAGGCGAGCGGCGTCGATGTCGTCGCTCACCTTGTCGCCGGCCCACGTGACGAGGCAGCCGGTGAAGGCCTTGGCGGCGTCAGCCGGTGCCATCACCTGACGGCCCAGCTCCCACTGGGTGCGGACCATGCCCGGCTCGAAGAACGTGAAGGCGGCCGCGACGACGTCGCCGCTCACGTCGCCGAGTGCCCCACCGCGCCCGGCGAAGTAGAAGTCGAATCCCGAGAAGCCCACCCCGGTGCCCGCCGCGAAGGTGGCGGGATCGAGCATGAAGTGGCTCCCGATCGTGCTCACGGCAGCGGCCGATTCCGTGGCGGCGGTCAGTGCGTCCATGTCGTCCCCCAGGTCCGGGCTCGACGAGCCCACTGCTGCGTTGTTCTACCGAACCGACTCGACGGGTGTCGAACCTGGGGCGACCGCGCTGACGCCGGTAGGGTCACCGGTCTCCCGGCGGTACCGGACCACCCGCCGGAGCTCGGCTCGAACCAAAACCGGAGGACCGATGACCGCACCCGACGCGCCCCTCGAGGCGCGACCCCTGCTCGGCCCGGCATCGCGCGTCGCCATCGTGGCCGTGGGCGCGTACGTGGGCGCCCAGGTGATCGCCGACGTCACCAGCCTGAAGATCGGCCACGTGGCCGGCCGGGCCGTCGACATGGGCACGTTCATCTACCCGATCACCTTCACGCTGCGCGACGTGGTGCACAAGGCCCTCGGCCGGCGGGCCGCCCGCACCCTGATCGTCACGGCGGCGGCCGTGAACCTCTTCATGGCCTGGTACCTGCAGTGGACCGCCGGCGTGGCCAGCGATCCCTCGTACGCACTGGGCGGTGAGTACTCGGCCGTGCTGGCACCGCTCTGGCGCATCACGATCGCGTCGATCGTGGCCGAGGTGGTGAGCGAGCTGGCCGACACCGAGGTGTACCACTGGTTCGTCGAGCGCATCACCCGGCGCTTCCAATGGGCTCGGGTGGCAGTGAGCAACGCGGTGAGCGTGCCGATCGACAACCTCATCTTCGCGGTCGGCGCCTTCGGTGCCCTCCCCGGCCTGCAGGACCACGCCCTCACCCTGCCGTGGGGCGACGTGTGGGAGATCTTCACCGTGAACCTCACGGTGAAGCTGGTCGTCACCATCCTCAGCGTGCCGCTGATCTACCTGGCCAAGGACAGCTTCGGTGTCAGCCGCGGCAGGTCTGGATCGCCGTGAAGGCGGTGCGCTCGAACCGGTCGCTCGCGAAGATGGCGCCGTCGGGATCCAGGAGCTCGTCGCTGGAGTAGGCCGCCATCACCTCCCGGGCGTAGCAGCGGGTGGCGACGGGGTCGAGCACGGAGGCGGCGTCGGCCTGGAGGTAGGCGTTGACGGCGGGGAGGACGAGGAGCTCGTCGGCCCGGTCCGCGCCGAGCACCTTGGCCTCGGTGCCGGGGTCGCAGGCGTCGATGCCTGGGTGGCCGTCGACGTCGATCACCTCGGAGGTGGCCCGCAGGGCCTCAGGCACGGCGGCGTGCCACGCCTCGAGGGCGGCTCGCATCTCGTCCTCCTCGTCGGCGTCGTCGCCCGCGAACACCGCCCGGACGCAGTGGCGACCGTCGCGATCGAAGGTGCCGTAGTTCGCCCCTGCCCACCCGAGGGTGGCGTCGAAGGCGACCTTGGCGTCGATCCGGTCGGCCAGCGTGAGGTACCAGTCGGACGGCGCGAACAGTCCGTCGTCGATCAGGTCGACATCGTCGAGCCCGAGGTCGACCTCGTCGGCCTCCTCGCCGGCCAGGTAGCTGGCCGGGTCGAAGAGGTGCTCCTCGTTGGAGGGTGGCGAACGGAAGGCGTCGTCGACGGCGCCGTTGCCGCCTCGACGATCGAGCATGGTGACGAATGGACGCCCCAGGGCGTAGGGCACCCCGAAGCCGGCCACGAGGTACGACGGCACGTCGGCTACGGCCGCTCGTCCTTCGGTGTTGGACGCCTCGTCCTCCTCGGCATAGGCGAGCTGATCCTCCCCGCTCAGCGCCTCGTTCACGAACTGGTCCTCGATCCGGAGGGCGTCGCCTTCACCGAGGGCCCGGTGGGCCGTCGATTCGCCGCTCTCCAGGTCGCGGTTCACCAGCTCGCGGAGGTCGAAGTGCTGGTCCTGCAGCGCGTGGGTGAGCTCGTGCACGAGCGTGACGCGCACGCCGGGGGTGAGCTCGGTGCCCCGCACCCGGACCCGAGCGTCCTCCGGGCTGTAGAAGGCGAGGGTGCCGCTGTCGGACACGGTGTTGAACGCCGCGAACAGGTCGACGTCGCCTTCGGCCAGCCCGAGGGCCCGGAGCAGCGCCGCCAGCTGATCGAGCTCCTCCCGATCCTCGGTCTCGAGGTCGGACTCCTCGGTGGTGATCTCGGCCGTGTACTCCTCGGGGGTGAGGAAGTCGACGAACACCGGATGGTCGAACTCGAGCCCGCGGGCGCCCTCCACGAAGTCGGCCAGGTCCGCCACGCGCTCGTCCCACACCTCCGGGTGCGGTCGCTCGTCGCCCTCCTCGTCGAAGGCGCCGGTGGCGATCGAGGCCACGCCGATGGTGATGACGCCCACGATGACCACGCCGATGGCGACGATGGCCCGGTGGGGCCGGCGCCTCGCATCGGGTGGAGGCGGCGGCTCCGCGGGCCAGCCCGTCACGGCGGACGTGGGGGGCGGCGGGGGCGGCGGCGGCAGGTCGGACATGGCGGAAGGGGTTACCTCCGCCGGCCGGCCTTCCTGCGTTGGTCCCGGGGGGCGATGGCGCCCCCGAGGCACATCGCGAGGTGGTCGTCGATGAAGGTGTCGAGCTCGGGCCACGGCAGCGTAGGCCGGGCCACGAGCAACGACGTGAGGCCGTGGATGTTCGACCACACGTGGAGGGCCAGCTCGAAGCTGTCGGTGCCGTCTCGCAGCACGCCCTGCTCGGTCATCTGGGCGATCCGCGAGGTGAGCACCGCGAAGGACCCGGTGGTCATCACGTCGTCCCACTTCTCCGGGGTGGCCCGGTCGGGGAGCATGAACATGATCCGGTAGTGCTCTGGGTGGTCCATCCCGAACCGCACGTAGGCCCGCCCGCAGGCGTACATGGCCTCCTCGGGATCCTCGATCCCCTCGACGGCGGAGATGAGGGCGGCGTCGAAGGCCGCGAACTGTCGGGCGCACACCTCGAACATCAGGTCGGTCTTGTCCTCGAAGTGGCGGTAGATCGACGGCGCCGTCACGCCCACGGCCTTGGCCACCGCCCGGATCGACACCGCCTCCTCCGACCCCGTCTCGAGGAGCAGGCGCTCGGCGGCCACGAGGATCTCCTCGCGGAGCCGGTCGCCGTCACCCTTGCGGGCTCGGGGTCGGAGTGCGGTCATGTTCATCAGTCTGGCGCGCCGGTCAACTCGGGCTCGGGCCGGTCCGCTTCCTCGGCGGTCAGCTGCTGGAGCTCGCCGTCGAGGTCGACGTGCTCGCTGAAGCCGAAGCGGTCGTGGAACCGGCGCATCGGGCCGGGCGCCCACCAGTTCCACTCGCCGGCCAGCCGCATGAAGGCCGGCACCAGCGTTCCCCGGATGATGAAGGCATCCACCAGCACGGCGAGGGTGAGACCGACACCGAACATCTTGATGAAGGTGATGTTGCTGGTGGCGAAGGAGATGAACACCACGGCGATGAGGAGGGCCGCCGCCGTCACCAGCTTCCCGGTGCGCTCGAGGCCGACCGCCACCGAGTGCTCGTTGTCGCCGGTGCGGTCGTGCTCCTCCTTGATCCGGGAGAGCATGAACACCTCGTAGTCCATCGAGAGGCCGAAGGCCACGCAGAACATGAGGATCGGCGTGGTGGTGTCGAGCTGGCCGGTGGGCGTGAAGTCGAGGATGCCACTGAAGTGGCCCTCCTGGAAGATGAACACCATGGCCCCGAAGGTGGCCGTGAGGCTCAGGAGGTTCAGCACCAGGGCCTTGATCGGGATCAGCACCGAACCGAACTGCATGAACAGGATGCAGAAGGTGATGACGGCGATGATGCCGAGGGCCAACGGCAGCTTGTTGAACAGCGACGTCTTGGTGTCGAGGAGCTGGGCCGACTGGCCGCTCACGTTCACCTCGAACGGGGCGTCGGTGGCCCGGATGGCCTTCACGAGCCGCTCACCGTCCCCGGAGAACGGCTCCACGTCGGGGACGACGGAGAGGAAGGTGCCGCCGCCACTGTTGGTGGTGTTGAAGTCGAGGTACCGACCGCTTGCGCCCTCGAGCACCTTCTGGCCCGCCGTGCACCCGAGGTCGGCGGCCAGGCCGGTGCCGCAGTACGAGCCGGTGTAGGCGTCGACCCGCGACACGTCGGGCAGCTGGGCCAGCGCCATGGCGTAGGCGTCGATCTCGGCCAGGCTGCCGGCGGGGTCACCGATGCCAGTGGCCACCACCGAGGCTGCGCCCGCCTCCTGCGAGCTGAACTCCTCGCGGATGATGTCGTGGGCCTCGCGGGTCTCGGCGTCCTCCTGCTGCACCCGGTCGTCGGGCAGCGACATGTTGATGTTGAGGAACGGGGCGCCGAGCACGAGCAGCACACCGACGGCGGCGAAGGTGACCCGCCACGGGCGACGCATCACGAAGAGCGCCATGCGGTGCCAGAACCCGGTGTCCGACGTGGCCGCGCTGCGCTTGAACAGCTGGAACTTGTCGACGTTGCGCCCGAGGGCCGCCAGCATGGCGGGGAGCACGACCACCGAGAACACCCCGGCGAGGAACGACACCGCCACGCCGGCGTAGGCGAAGCTCCGCAGGAACGACAGCGGGAAGACGAGCAGGGCGCACAGCGAGGCCGCCACGGTGCCGGCGCTGAAGGCCACGGTGCGGCCGGCGGTGCGCACGGTCCGTCGCACGGCCTCGTCCGGCTCGAAGCCGTTGTGGAGCTCCTCGCGGTACCGGCTGACCATGAAGAGCGAGTAGTCGATGGCCAGGCCGAGCCCCATGGCGGTGGTGAGGTTGAGGCTGAAGATCGACACCTCGGTCACCAGCGTCAGGAGCCGCAGCACCACCCACGAGCCGACGATCGACAGGAGGCCCACCGCGAGCGGGAGCGACGACGACACGACGGATCCGAACACGAGCAGGAGGAGGATGAGGGTGATCGGGAAGGCGATCATCTCGGCTCGGATGAGGTCGTCCTCGATGGTGTGGCCGACCTCGCTGAACACCGGTCCGAACCCGCCGACGGCCACGCTGATCGTGCCGTCGTCCCGGGTGTACTCGTCGATGAGCTCACCGGAGTAGTCGTTCACGTGGTTCTGGTCGCCCTCGATGCGGGCGATCACGAGGGCCCGGTTGCCACCGTCGCTCTTGAGCGGCGGTGCGTTGCCAAGCGTCCAGTACGACACCACGTTGAGCAGGTCGGGTTCGGCGGCCAGCTCCTCGGTGAGGGCGGTGCCGGCGGCCGCCACCGCGGGGTCGTCGACGTTGCCGCCGTCGGCGGTGACCACCAGGAGGAAGTTGGGGGTGGCGGTGCCGAAGGCCTCGTCGAGCTCCCCGTCGGCCTTGAACGACTCCGAGTTCGGGTCGTCGAAGCCACCAGAGCTCATCTCGTCGGCGACGGTGCCGCCCCATGCGCCGAACACGAGGAAGGCGATCGCTGCCGCGATCAGCACGACCTTCCGGCGACGGATGACGAAATGTCCGAGTCGGGTCAGCATGGGGGTCCCTCCCAGTCCGATCACCGGTGAGGTACCGACGATAGGGTAACGCTGTTACCTGACCACGGCGAAGGCCGGTCGGTCTACATGACGTCGGTCACAGCTGGGTTGCGCCCTCGGGGCTCGGGCCGCCAGGGTTGGCCCGTGACCGAGTCGCCCGATCCCGATGTGCGCACCTTCCCCGGGGCGCGGCGACCCGACCGGCACCGGTCGGTCGATGCCTGCGGCATCCGGATCGCGGTGCACGAGTGGGGTGACGAAACGGCGCCGCCGCTCCTGCTCGCCCACGGGGGGATGGACTTCGCCGGCACCCACGACGGGTTCGCGCCCCTCCTCGCCGACGCCGGCTACCGGGTGGTGGCCTGGGACCAGCGGGGGCACGGCGACTCCGAGCACGCCGCCATGTACAGCTGGGAGTCCGACATCCGCGACGCCCTGTGCGTGTTCGACAGCGTGACCGACGAGCCGGTGCCGGTGGTGGCCCACTCGAAGGGCGGCAGCCTCATGCTGCAGCTCGGCAACGCCGTGCCCCACCGGGTGCGGGCGCTGGTGAACATCGACGGCCTGCCGTCGCGCCGCAACTGGCCGGATGTGTCCGACCACCAGCGCACGAAGTTGCTGTCCGACGAGCTGGGCGGGTGGCTCGACAACCGCCGCCGCCTGGCCGATGCCCAACGCAAGCCCGGCACCATCGAGGAGCTGGCCGCTCGTCGGAAGACGATGAACCCCCGGCTGTCCGACGAGTGGCTGCAGTACCTCGTGCCCATCGGCGCCCGGAAGGACCCCGACGGCTGGCGCTGGAAGATCGACCCCGCCCTCCGCTTCGGCGGGTTCGGGCCGTGGCGCCCCGAGTGGTCGATGATGCGGCTCCCCGACATCGGCGTGCCGGTGCTCGCCATCCTCGGCACCGAACCGGATCCGCTCGGGTGGGGCACGACGCCCGACGACGTGCTCTCGCACCTGCCGCCCCAGGGCCGGTTCGAGCTGGTGGAGGGGGCGGGGCACTTCGT
>JALYWQ010000097.1 GCA_030852625.1 Actinomycetota bacterium | reverse complement strand
GTGCTCTACCCGGAGATCAGCTATCCCACCTACGCGATGGGGGCCATCCTCGCCGGCGCCCGCGCGGTGCCGTACACGTCGCTCGCGTCGATCGCCGAGGACGATGCCGCCCGTGCGCTGTGCCTCTGGACCAACGTCCCCGCCAACCCCACCGGCGACCTGGCCGACCTCGGCACCGCCGCGGCGTGGGGTCGGGCCCGCGGCGTGCCGGTGCTGTCGGACGAGTGCTACATCGAGTTCACCTGGGACGGGCCGCCTCGCACGATCCTCGAACACGGCCTCGACGGCGTGCTCGCCGTGCACTCCCTCTCCAAGCGCTCCAACCTGGCCGGCGCCCGGGCCGGGTTCTACGCCGGCGACCCCGAGCTCGTGCACTACCTGCGGGAGCTGCGCAAGCACGCCGGGTTCATGGTGCCCGGTCCGGTGCAGGCCGCCGCGGTGGCGGCGTGGGACGACGACCAGCACGTCGACGAGCAGCGAGCCGTCTACCACCGTCGACTCGAGGTCCTCCGTGGCGCGCTGGCCCACCTCGGCATCGACGCCCCGATGCCGGCCGGCGCCTTCTACCTCTGGGCCCCGGCCCCCGACGGCGACGCGTGGGCCCTCACCCGTCGCCTGCTCGAAGCCGGCGGCATGCTCGTGTCACCGGGCGAGTTCTATGGCCCGGCCGGCAGCCCGTTCGTGCGCATCGCCGCCGTCCAACCCGACGCCAAGATCGACCTCGTCGCCCAACGCCTCGCCGCCCACGCCGACTGAGGGTGGGTCAGTTGGCGTGGAGGGCGGCGTTGAGCTCGACCTTCTGGCCGGTGCGGGACCGCACCTCGACCGTGCCGCTGACGCTGTTGCGGATGAACAGCAGGCCGGACTGGCCGCTCAGCTCGCGGGCCTTCACCACCGAGCCGTCGGGCAGCGTGACCCGGGTGCCGGCGGTGACGTAGAGGCCGGCCTCGACCACGCAATCGTCGCCGAGCGAGACCCCGGTGCCGGCGTTGGCGCCGAGCAGGCAGCGTTCGCCGATGCGCACGACCTCCTTGCCGCCCCCCGAGAGGGTCCCCTGGATCGACGCGCCGCCGCCGATGTCAGACCCGTCGCCGACCACCACGCCCTGGCTGATGCGGCCCTCCACCATGGAGGTGCCGAGGGTGCCGGCGTTGAAGTTCACGAACCCCTCGTGCATGACCGTGGTGCCGTCGGCCAGGTGGGCGCCGAGCCGGACCCGGTCGGCGTCGGCGATCCGCACGCCACTGGGCACGACGTAGTCGACCATGCGGGGGAACTTGTCGAGCGAGTGGACGAGCAGGGGCGTGCCGGCGGCTCGGGCGCGGAGCCGGGCGGCGTCGAGCTCGTCGACGGCCACCGGGCCGAGCTGGGTCCACACCACGTTGGCGAGGTGGCCGAAGATGCCCTCGAGGTTGATCGTGTTCGGCTGCACCAAGCGGTGCGAGAGGAGGTGGAGGCGGAGGTAGACGTCGTGGGTGTCGACGGGGGGCGCTGACAGGTCGGCGATCTCGGTCGAGACCGCCACCACCTCCACGCCGCGCACCGCGTCGGGGCCGATGGCACCGGCGACGTCGGGCCCCAGCGCCGCGGTGGCCGCAGCCACGTCGAGCACGAGCGTGCCCGCGCTGCCGGCGACGTCACCGAGGGTGGGGGCGAGGAACCACCCGTCGAGCACGGTGCCCGACGGGGTGCGGGTGGCCAGGCCGACGCCGGTGGCGCCGCTGGAGACGAGGTCGTTGCTCACGGCCGCTCACCGTATCGGGCACGGCCGATCGGCCTGCCACCCCGAGAGGTCGAGTAGACGAGTGAACATGTCGCCTCGCCGGCTGGATGCCGCCACTGGCTACGTCCTCGCCCTCGACTGGCTGTCGCGCCAGCCTTCGGGACTGCGTCCTTGCCATTGGCGGCCCCAGCTCGCCGAACCGACACGTCACCCGTCTACTCGACCTCTTATCGTGTGCGCCATGGCTGACCTCGACCTGCTGGCTCGCACCGCGGAGCTGGTGGACATCCCCTCCGAGAGCCACGACGAGGCTGCCATCACGGCCCACATCGAGGACGCCCTCCGGGCCCTGCCGCACCTCCAGGTCGATCGGGTGGGCGACAACCTCGTGGCCCGCACCCAACTCGGGCGCAGCACCCGCGTGCTGCTCGCCGGTCACACCGACACCGTCCCCGCCAACGGCAACGCCGGCGCTCGCATCGACGGCGACGTGCTCTGGGGCCTGGGCGCGGCCGACATGAAGAGCGGCCTGGCCGTGATGCTGGCCCTGGCCGAGACGGTGCCGGAGCCGGCCGTCGACGTCACCTGGATCTTTTACGCAGGGGAGGAGGTGGCCGCCGAGCACAACGGCCTGAGGCACCTCGTGGAGCAACGCCCCGACCTGCTCGCGGGCGACGTGGCCATCCTCGGTGAGCCCACCAGCGCGGCCATCGAGGCCGGGTGCCAGGGGACGCTCCGCCTCGAGCTCACGCTGCGCGGCGCCCGGGCCCACACCGCCCGTCCGTGGATGGGGCGCAACGCCATCCATCGGATGGGCGAGGCCCTCCGCCTCGTGGAGTCGTTCCCCGAGCGCCGTCCGGTGCTCGACGGTTGTGAGTACCGCGAGGCCCTCCAAGCGGTGCTCGTCAGCGGCGGCGTGGCCGGCAACGTGGTGCCCGACCTGGCGTCGCTCACGATCAACCGCCGCTTCGCGCCCGACCGCAGCGAGGCCGAGGCCGAGCAGGAGGTGCGTGACCTCCTCGCCCCCGTGCTGGAAGAGGGTGACGAGCTCCGCCTCCTCGACGCCGCGGGCGCGGCGGCCCCCTCGCTCGAGCACCCGGTGCTGCGCACGTTGATCGAGCAGCACGGCCTCGAGGTCCGGGCCAAGCTCGGTTGGACCGACGTGGCCCGCTTCGCGGCGGCGGGCGTGCCGGCCTGCAACCTCGGCCCCGGCGACGCCACCCTCGCCCACACCGCCGAAGAGCGCGTCGACCGGGCCGCCGTCGAGCGCACCTACGAGGTGCTCCGGGCCGTCCTCAGCGACGGCCCGACCTGAGGCCCCCGAGGCCCAGGCTCGATAGGGTCGGCCCATGGTCGAGATCGGACAAGCCGCACCGGACTTCACGCTCCGGGACACCAACAAGGTCGAGCACACGCTGAGCGAGAAGCAGGGGAGCCCCGTGCTCCTCGTCTTCTACCCCTTCAGCTTCACGGGGGTGTGCGAGGGCGAGCTGTGCCGCATCCGTGACGACTACAGCCAGTTCGAGTCGGCCGGCGTGCAGGTGCTGGCCATCTCGTGCGACCCGAGCCCGTCGCAGGCCAAGTGGGCGGGGGAGCAGGGGTGGCAGTTCCCGGTGCTCTCCGACTTCTGGCCCCACGGCGCGGTGGCGCAGGCCTACGGGATCTTCAATGAGAAGGTCGGCTGCGCCATGCGGGGCACCTTCCTCATCGGAGCGGACGGGGTCGTGGTCGATGCCTTCGCCACCGAGGAGCTGGGCCAGGCCCGCCCCGCCGAGCGCTACGACGAAGCCCTCGCCAAGCTCTGATCGGGTGACGCCGCCGGTGCGCTAGTCGCGCCGGTAGAGCGACCAGGCCGCACCACCGGTGCCCGCCGCCGCGGCCATGAGCAACGCCACCGCGAGCGCCACGAGGGTCTCGCTGGGCTCCTGTTCGTCCACCGGGGAGACGCTGAACTCCTGCGGTTCACCGGCGGTCGGAACCGTGGCGGTCGGCTCCGTCGAGGTCTCCGGCGCCGGCGCCAGCGTGGCCGGAGCCTCGGCCACTGTCACGGCCGCGCCCGAGGTGACCGGCGTGGTCGCGGTGGTGCTGGGTGCGACGGTGCCGGGCGGACCGACCGCGGTGGCCACGTCGATGCGGCCCTCGCCGTAGAACGAGTCGCGGCCCGGCCCGCCGAGGTCGCGGGCGGTGGTGAGGAGGCGGTCGACGGCCTGCTGCGGCGACAAGCCCTGGCTGCGGAGCAGGGCGACGGCCCCCGACACGAACGGGGCCGCCATCGACGTGCCGGCCAGGCAGGCGTACTCGTTGGCGTGACCGGCGATCCAGTAGGTGGACAGGACGCCCTTGGGCGAGCCGCCGGTGGCGCAGTCGGCGGGGTTCGTCTCCCCTTCGCCGCCCGGCGCCGCCACCGGCCAGCGGGCCGACCGCAGGATCCCCGACGACGACGCCGAGTACGACGCCCGGCCGTCGTCCTTGGTGGTGGCGGTGACGATCACGGCCGGCTCGTCGCCGAAGCCCGACGGGAGCATCGAGTCGTTGCCGGCGGCGATCACCGCCACGACGCCCTTGCCCCACGCGTAGTTGATGGCGTCGCAGAAGGCGCACCCGGTGAGGATCCCGAGGTTGGACCCGCCTCCGAGGGAGAGGTTGATCACGTCGGCGCCGTTGTCGACGGCCCACCGGATGCCGGCGGCCACGTCACCAGCGGTGCCCGACGCGGTGCAGGTCTCGCCGTTGCAGTCGTTGGCCAGCACCCGCACGGCCAGCAGCTTGGCGTCCGGGGCGACGCCGGCGATCCCGCGCCCGTTGCCGGTGACGGCCGCCGCTATGCCCGCCACGTGGGTGCCGTGGCCGTTGTCGTCCTGGCCCGAACCCCGGCACTTGGCCGGGTCGCCGGCGGCGCCGATGCAGCTCACGTGGCCGACGATCTTCGGGGCCAGGTCCTCGTGCTGGAGGTCGATGCCCGAGTCGATCACGGCGATCGTGGTGTCGGCCCCACGTGCGGTGGCCCACGCCGCTGGCGCGCCGACGGCGTCGAGGCCCCACTGGAGGCCCTGCTCATAGACGGGGTCGTTGGCGGCGGTGCCGTTCTGCGCCGCGACGGGTGCGATCGTGGCCACGAGAGCAGTGCACGCGCCGAGCACCAGGAGCCAACGGGATCGGCGAGGCATCCCGGACATTCTCCGACACCGTAGAGGACCAGTGGTAGTCAGGGACGCACAAGCGGCACCCTGACCGGCGTGCCGCTACAGGCGGCGGAGGACGGTGACCACCTTGCCGTAGAGCTCCACCTGGTCGGCGGGGAACTCCATCGGCTCGAGCCGGGGGTTGGACGGCAGGAGGGTGACGGTGGCGCCCTTGCGGGTGTAGGTCTTCACGGTGGCCTCGTCGCCCGGGATGCCGGCCACCACGATGTCGCCGTTGTCGGCCGTCTGCTGGGCCCGGCACACCACGTAGTCGCCGTCGACGATGGCGGCGTCGATCATCGAATCGCCCCGCACCCGGAGCATGAACAGGTCGCCCTCGCCGGTGAAGTCGGCCGGGAGGGGGAGCGTCTCCTCGATGTTCTCCTGGGCCAGGACGTCGGTGCCGGCGGCCACGTCGCCCACCAGGGGCACGTGGCGGACGGGCCGGCGATCGACCGGGGCGCCGGAGGTGGCGTCGAAGCGCACCTCGATGGCGCGGGGCTTGGTGGGGTCGCGCCGCAGGAAGCCGAGCTTCTGCAGGGTGGCCAGGTGGGCATGGACCGTGGAGGGGGAGGTGAGGCCCACCTTCTCGCCGATCTCCCGCACCGAGGGCGGGAAGCCCCGATCGCGCTGGTGCTGTTCGATGACCTCGAGGATCTCGCGCTGCCGGGGGGTGAGCGTGACGTCAGCCATGTGCGGGCCTCCAGGCCAGGTGCGTACAGGTGTTCGGCACCCTACCGCTGGACGCCCGAGGTTGCAAACACCCGTTCGCCGGACGGTTGTTCGACGGAAGGGGTTGACGACGAACGACTGTTCGTGCGTAGGATGCAGGACCGAACAGGCGTTCCCGACCCGGATCGCAGTGACGACGGCCCTCCGGCCACTGTCACACCCCCTGAGGAGACTGCTCGACATGACCGCAGCACTGGCCCACCGCCCCACCGACCTCCCGTGGATCGACCTCGGGAGCAGCCCGGCCCTCCGCCTGCAGCCGGCGCCGCCCCTCGGGGCGCCCGGGCCCACCCTGCGAGTGCTCGAGGGCGGGCGGTCGGACTCGGCCCGGGCCCGGTTCTGGCGCCGGCGGATCGCGGTGGCGATGGTGCTCAGCGCCGTCGTGCTCGTCGCGTCGCTGCTCACCGGCCGGCTCGTCACGGGTTCCGCTTCGCCCACCTCGGCCGACGCCAGCGGCGCGGCCGGGGTGGCTGCGCCCGCCACCTACGTCGTGCGCCCCGGCGACACGCTGTGGTCGATCGCCGCGCAGGTGGCCCCCGACCTCGACGTGCGCATCGCCGTCGACCAGCTGGTGGCCCGCAACGGCCGCTCGCCGATCGTGGTGGGCCAGGAGCTCGAGCTTCCCTAGCCGCACTACCGTGCGGGGCGTGCGGTGCCCCTCCTGCGGCAGCTTCGACGACAAGGTCGTCGACTCTCGCCAAGCCGATGATGGATCCTCGATCCGCCGTCGGCGCGCGTGCATCGCCTGCAACCGCCGGTTCACCACCTTCGAACGGGTCGAGGAGGCCCCGCTCCTCGTCGTGAAGCGCTCGGGCGAGCGGATGCCGTTCGACCGGGCCAAGGTGGCCTCGGGCATCCGGGCCGCCGCCAAGGGTCGCCCGGTCGGCGAGGACGACGAGGCCGCCGACGACCTGGCCAGCACCATCGAGGACGCCCTGCGCCTCGAGGGCCGAGGCGAGGTGACCTCCGAGGAGATCGGCCGCGCCGTGCTCGACCACCTGCGGGAGACCGATCCGGTGGCCGCCGTCCGCTTCGCCAGCGTCTACCTCGGCTTCGACGACCTGGCCGACTTCGAGCGCGAGGTCACCCTCCTCGCCAAGCGCACCGCCCCCAAACCCCCGAAGGGCTAGGCGAGGGCGCCGGCGCGGAGCCATCGGCCGAGGACGAGGCCGTCGCCTTCCAGCAGGCGGTCGAGCTCGAGTTGGCGCAGCTCGGGGGTGAGCTGGCCGTGGG
>JALYWQ010000082.1 GCA_030852625.1 Actinomycetota bacterium | reverse complement strand
CGCCAGCCAGCTCGAGAAGATCGACATGCTCGACTTCGCCGAGGTGGTGGTGATCAACAAGTTCGAACGGCGGGGTGCGGAAGACGCCCTGCGCGACATCCGGCGCCAGGTCACCCGCAACCGCCAGGCCTTCGACACCGACCCGCTCGACCTGCCGGTGTTCGGCACGATCGCGGCGCGGTTCAACGACGACGGCGTCACCGGGCTCTACCAGCACCTCCGCGGCGAGCTGGGCGGCCGGGGGCTGAAGGTCGTCGACGGCACCCTCCCGGCGGTCGACACCAAGGTCAGCTCCAAGGTGGCCGCCATCGTGGCCCCCGAGCGGAGCCGCTACCTCGCCGAGGTGGCCGACGCCGTCCGCACCTACCACGCCCACACCGCCGAGCAGGTGGAGGCCGTCCGCACCGCCGACCACCTCCGGGCCGCCCGCGACGTGCTGGCCGAACGCCAGGCCCCGGTGGTGGACCTCGACGCCGCCCTCGTCGACGCCGAGGCCGAGGTGCAGCCCGCCAGCCGTGAACTGCTCGACTCGTGGCCCGCGGCGAAGGCCTCGGTGGTGTCCGAGCGACGGGAGTCGCTGGCGGGCACCCTCGTGCCGCGGGTGGCCCTCCCTCGCTACGTCGACGACGGCGAGCTCCTGCGCTTCCTCCGCTCCGAGCACCTGCCGGGCCGGTTCCCGTTCACCGCCGGCGTCTTCCCCCTCAAGCGGGAGAACGAGGACCCGGCCCGCATGTTCGCCGGCGAGGGCGACGCCTTCCGCACCAACCGCCGCTTCCACCTCCTCGCCGCCGGCCAGCCCGCCACCCGTCTCTCCACCGCCTTCGACTCCGTCACCCTCTACGGGTTCGACCCCGACGAACGGCCCGACGTCTACGGCAAGGTCGGCAACGCCGGCGTGTCGATCGCCACCCTCGACGACATGAAGGCCCTCTACGACGGCTTCGACCTCATCGACCCGTCCACCTCGGTGTCGATGACGATCAACGGGCCGGCGCCCACGATCCTCGCCATGTTCCTCAACACCGCCATCGACCAGCACCCCGAGCTGGAGCCGGCCGAGGTGCTGCGGCGGGTGCGGGGCACGGTGCAGGCCGACATCCTCAAGGAGGACCAGGGCCAGAACACCTGCATCTTCTCCACCGAGTTCTCCCTCGGCGTGATGGCCGACATCCAGGAGTGGTTCGTGGAGCACGAGGTGCGGAACTTCTACTCCGTCTCCATCAGCGGGTACCACATCGCCGAAGCCGGCGCGAACCCCATCACCCAGCTGGCCTTCACCCTCGCCAACGGCTTCACCTACGTGGAGAGCTACCTGGCCCGGGGTCTGGCCGTCGACGACTTCGCCCCCAACCTCTCCTTCTTCTTCTCCAACGGGATGGACCCGGAGTACGCCGTGCTCGGCCGGGTGGCCCGGCGCATCTGGGCCATCGCCATGCGCGACCGCTACGGCGCCGGCGAGCGGAGCCAGAAGCTGAAGTACCACGTGCAGACGTCGGGTCGATCGCTCCACGCGCAGGAGATGGACTTCAACGACATCCGCACCACGCTGCAGGCGCTGATCGCCCTCTACGACAACGCCAACAGCCTGCACACCAACGCGTACGACGAAGCCGTCACCACGCCCACCACGGCGTCGGTGCGACGGGCCCTCGCCATCCAGATGATCATCAACCGCGAGTGGGGCGTCTCGATGAACGAGAACCCCAACCAGGGCAGCTTCCTCATGGAGGAGCTCACCGACCTCCTGGAGGAGGCCGTGCTCGCCGAGCTCGAACGGATCTCCGAACGAGGTGGCGTGCTCGGGGCCATGGAGACCGGCTACCAGCGGGGTCGGATCCAGGACGAGTCGATGCGCTACGAGCACCGCAAGCACGACGGCACCCTGCCGATCATCGGGGTCAACACCTTCCTCGATCCCGACGGGCCGGCCGACGTCGACCACCCCATCGAGCTGGCCCGCTCCACCGACGCGGAGAAGCAGAGCCAGCTCGAGCGCCGCCGCCGGTTCCAGGAGGTCCACGCCGCCGAGCGCCCCGCCGCGCTGGCCCGCCTCCGTGACGCCGCGCTGGCCGGCGACAACCTCTTCGCGGTGCTGATGGACGCCGTGCGCTGCTGCACCCTCGGCGACATCACCAACGCCCTCTTCGAGGTCGGCGGCCGCTACCGCCGCAACGTCTGACCGACACCGATCTCCAACCTGGGGGCGAGGGTTGCGGTTCTCGCCTACCCCGGCCCCCCGGTTGGACTCGCGGAGGGGGCCGGTAGGTTCGGCGCCATGCCTGCTCCGACGACCACCTTCGAGATCCCCGGCCTCGGGCCCGTCAGCCGGCTCGGCTACGGCGCCATGCAGCTCCCCGGCGAGGGGGTGTGGGGCCCGCCCCGCGACCACGCCGAAGCGATCGCCGTGCTGCGCCGGGCCGTGGAGCTGGGCGTCGACTTCATCGACACCGCCGACAGCTACGGCCCCACGATCTCCGAGGAGCTCATCGCCGAAGCGCTGGCGCCCTACGGCCACGTGAAGATCGCCACCAAGGCCGGCCTCACCCGCACCGGCCCTGGTGTGTGGCACCCGGTGGGCCGTCCCGAGTACCTCCAACAGCAGCTCGAGCTGAGCCTGCGCCGCCTCGGGGTCGAGGCCCTCGACCTCTGGCAGCTCCACCGCATCGACCCGAAGGTGCCCGCCGACGAGCAGTTCGGCGTGCTGAAGGACGCCCTCGACGCCGGCAAGGCCAAGGCCGTCGGTCTGTCGGAGGTGTCGGTCGACGAGATCGAGGCCGCCCGCAAGGTGGTGCCGATCGCCACCGTGCAGAACCTCTACAACCTGGCCAACCGCCAGGCCGAGGCCGTGCTCGACCACTGCGAGGCCGAGGGCATCGGGTTCATCCCGTGGTTCCCGCTGGCGGCCGGCAAGTTGGCTGACCCCGGTGGCCCGCTCGCCAAGGCCGCCGCCAACCACGGCGTCACCCCTGGCGCGGCGGCGCTGGCCTGGCTCCTCCACCGCTCGCCCGTCATGCTCCCGATCCCGGGCACCAGCCGGGTGGCCCACCTCGAGGAGAACATGGCCGCCGGCGACCTCGAGCTCACTGACGCCGAGCTCGAAGCGCTCAGCGCCGCGGCCTAGCCTGACCCCTTGCGCCGGACCACCGGCGCCCGTTCAGGGGGACGCATGACCGACCACGACCTCGTCCTGCGGGGCGGCACGGTGATCGACGGCACGGGCGCCGACGGGCGCACCGCCGACGTGGCCGTCGACGACGGGATCGTCACCGAGGTCGGCCGCATCGACGGCCGGGGCCGGCAGGAGATCGACGCCGACGGCGCCCTCGTCACGCCGGGCTTCGTCGACATCCACACCCACTACGACGGCCAGGCGGTGTGGGACGAGCGGCTGGCGCCGTCGTCGTGGCACGGCGTCACCACCGTGGTGATGAGCAACTGCGGGGTGGGCTTCGCGCCGGTGCGAGCGCACGACCGACAGCGCCTCGTCGAGCTGATGGAGGGCGTGGAGGACATCCCCGGCACCGCCATCCACGAGGGCCTGCACTGGGGATGGGAGAGCTTCGCCGAGTACCTCGACGCTCTCGACGGGCGCCCCCACGACATCGACTTCGCGGCGCAGCTCCCCCACGCCGCCCTTCGCCTCTTCGTGATGGGCGACCGGTGCGCGGCCGACCAGGAGGCCACCGCCGACGACATCGCCGAGATGGCCCGCCTGGCCGCCGAGGCCATCGAGGCCGGGGCCCTCGGCTTCACCACCTCCCGCACCCGCAACCACCGCGCCAGCACCGGCGAGCACACGCCGACCCTGCGAGCAGCCCGGGCCGAGCTGGTCGGCATCGCCGAGGCCATCGGCTCCACCGGCACGGGCGTGCTCCAGGTGGTGTCCGACTTCCTCGATCTCGACGACGAGGTGGGCACGGTGCGAGCCATGGCCGAGGTGTCGGGTCGGCCGCTGTCGATCTCGTTGCTGCAGAACCCTTTCTTCCCCACCCAGTGGCGGTCGCTCCTCGAGGCCCTCGAGGCCGGACGAGCCGATGGGCTGGCCCTCACCGGCCAGGTGGCGCCCCGCCCCGTCGGCATCCTCCTCGGGCTGCAGGCCACCCTGCACCCGTTCCTCGGCAACCCGGCCTTCATGGAGGTGGCCGAGCTCCCGTTCGACGAGAAGCTGGCTGCCCTCCGCGATCCCGAACGTCGCCGCCGGGTGCTCGACGAGGCTGCCGCCCGCGCTGCCACCCTGCCGTTCGAGAGCATGTTCGAGCTGGGCGACCCGCCCGACTACGAGCCGCAGCCGGAGCACTCGGTGGCCGCCGCCGCAGCCCGGCTCGGCATCGACGCCGCCGAGCACGCCTATGACCTCATGCTCGGCGACGACGGCCGGGCGCTGCTCTACGTGCCGTTCCTCAACTACGCCGACGGCAACCTCGACCCGCAGCGGGAGATGCTCGCCCACCCGTGGACGGTGCCGGGTCTCGGCGACGGCGGTGCCCACGTGGGCACGATCTGCGACGGCAGCTTCCCCACCACCCTGCTCACCCTGTGGGGCCGGGACCGCGAGCGGGGCCGCTTCGAGCTGCCGTTCCTCGTGCAGCGCCACACGAGCGGCACCGCCCGCACCGTCGGACTGCTCGACCGTGGCGTGCTCGCACCCGGCTACCGGGCCGACCTCAACGTGATCGACCTCGACGGCTTGCGGCTCCGCCCGCCGGAGATCCACCACGACCTCCCCGCCGGCGGCCGCCGCCTCCTCCAGCGGGCCGAGGGCTACCGCCACACGATCGTCGCCGGCGTCGAGACCTACCGCGACGGCCAACCGACCGACGAACGCGCCCTCCCCGGACGCCTCGTGCGGGGCGCCCGGCCGGCCCCGGTCTGAGCGCCGCTCGGCTCCCACGCGAGCAACGATCGCAAGCGCTACGGTCCGCGCCATGACCGCCGTGGAACCTCGCACCGCGAACCTGCTCGATCCCACCTGGTGGGCCGACCTCGACCAGGTGCACGCCTTCTTCACCTGGGCCCGGGCTGAGGCGCCGGTGTTCCACGACGAGGCCAACGACGTGTGGGCCGTCACCCGCCACGCCGACATCATGGACGTGGAGCGGCGCAGCGACGTCTTCTCGTCGCGCGGCTGCTACCGGGTCAACGTGATGACCGACGAGACCAACATGATCGCCCAGGACGATCCTGAGCATCAGCGGCAGCGTCGCCTCGTGAGCGGTCGCTTCACGCCACGAGCGGTCCACGAGCACGAGCCGTTCCTCCAGTCCCGGATCGAGGAGCTGATCGACGCCGTGTCGCCCGACGGGCGCCTCGAGGTGGTGCGGGACCTGGCCGGCCAGCTCCCCAGCCGCCTCACCGCCGAGCTGCTCGGGTTCCCCGAGGACCGCTGGGCCGACGTGATGTCGTGGTCGGAGCGACTGATGCGCACCGACGTCGTCTTCTCCGATCCCGTCGCCATGACCGGGATGATGGAGACGATCATGGAGTTCAACGGCCTCCTCACCGAGACCGCCGCCGAACGTCGGGGCTGCCCGGCCGACGACCTCGTGAGCGTGTGGGTCGAGGACGGCTACGACGACATGAGCCTCATCCACGAGACGGGGCTCTTCATCGCCGGCGGTGCCGAGACCACCCGCACCGCCATCGCCCGGGGCCTGGCCGTGCTCGCCGACCACCCCGACCAGTGGGAGGCCGCCGCGGCGGACCCCGAGCTCGTGCCCGGCCTGGTGGAGGAGGTCATCCGCTGGGTGACCCCGCTCAACAACATGTTCCGCACCGCCCGGCAGGCCGACCGCATCGGCGACACCCCGGTGCCGGAGGGGGCCCGCATCCTGATGGCCTACCCGTCGGCCAACCGCGACGAAGCGGTGTTCGACGATCCCTTCACGTTCGACATCCGGCGCTCGCCCAACCACCACATCGCCTTCGGCCAGGGCACCCACTTCTGCGTCGGCGCCAACCTGGCCCGACTGGAGCTCCGCATGCTCTTCGGGCTGCTCACGCAGCGCTGGACCAACCTCCGGGCCATCACGCCGCCGGACATCGAGCCCAACATCTTCGCCGGGGCCGTGCGCAGCTTCGAGCTGGCCTTCGACCTCCGGTAGCTGCAACGGGTCGCGGTCCGGTCGGATCGCGCTGGCCGTACGATGGTGGCAACCACCTGTCACCGGCACGAGGACCTGATGTTCCGCAACACGATGAAGACCACCGTCCTGCTCGCCGCCCTCGGCGGCCTGATGGTGGGGATCGGATCCATCTTCGGCCGCGGGGGCGCCATCATCGGCCTCGGGCTCGGGCTCCTGATGGTCGGCTTCTCGTACTGGAAGAGCGACACCCTCGCCATCCGGGCCGCCCGGGCGGTGCCGGCCGACGAGGCCCGCTACCCGCAGTACCACGCCATCATGCGAGAGCTGGCCGCCAAGGCCGGGATGCCGGTGCCGAAGCTCTACATCTCCCCTGAGCAGCAGCCCAACGCCTTCGCCACCGGCCGCAACGAGAACCACGCCGCCGTCGCCGTAACCGAGGGCCTCCTCGCGGTGTGCGACTGGAACGAGATCCGCGGCGTGCTGGCCCACGAGCTCTCCCACGTCCGCAACAAGGACATCCTCATCGGCTCCGTCGCCGCGGCCGTGGCCACGGGGATCTCCTTCATCGCCAACATGGCGATGTGGGGCGCGATGTTCGGCGGCGGTCGTGACGACGACGAGGGCGGCAACCCCATCGCCCTGCTCGCCACTGCGCTCCTCGCGCCCATCGCGGCGTCCCTCCTGCAGATGGCCCTCTCCCGCAGCCGGGAGTTCGAGGCCGACCGCACCGGCGCCGAGCTGGCCGGCGACGGCCACTCGCTCGCCAGTGCGCTCGAGAAGCTCGAGGCCTACGCCAACCGGGTGCCGATGGACGTGCGGCCCACCCAGGCCAGCGCCTTCATCATCAACCCCCTGACCGGCCGCAAGGTGAGCTTCGGCAACCTGTTCCGCACCCACCCCACCACCGCCGAGCGGGTCGCCCGGCTCCGCGGCATCCCCGTCGTCTGATCGCCTCGGGCGAGGTCAGCCCCCGAGGACGGCGAGGGCGCGTCGGACCTTCTGCTCGCTGACGCCGCCACTGGCGCCGATGGCCTGGGCGAAGGTGGCCACGCGCAGTTCCTCGAGCTGGCGTCGGATGTCGCCCTGGGCGTCGAGGTGGGCCACGTGTCGGTAGGCGGCCTCGAGCTCGCGGACCGGTCGCAGGCGGGACGCGTCCCGGCCCGGCTCCGCCACCGCTTTGGTGAGGCGGTGCTCGATCCCTCGTAGGTACCGCACCACGTCGGGGAGCCCCTCGACGCCGGCGGTGGTGATCCAGGCCCGGCCGAGCAGCCGGTCGACGTGGGCTTGCACGTCGACCACCGTCTCGTCGAGGGCGGCGCTCACCATGGTCGACAGCCTGTCGTCGATGGCGTTGACCACGGCGGCGGCCTCGCTCACCTGCGTGCCGGCCCGCACGGCCACGGCGACGAAGTCGGCCCGCACCGCGGCGGCAAGAGCCTCATAGCCGGCCCGGTCCCACGGCGGCCCGCCGTGCTGCAGGAGCAGGTGGTCCACCGCCGCTTCCGCGACAGCGCGGTACACCTCGGCGGCCGAGAAGCGCTCGGTGCGGGCCAGGTCCAGCTTCACGGCGGTCGGTAGCGACCGATCGAGCGACCGCAGCGGCGAGCCGAGCGCGAGCAGCAACAGCCGGCGGGTGCCGCTCCACATGGCGGCGGCCTGCTCGGCTTGGGATGCCAGCACGCGGCGGGCCACCGAGTCGCCCTCGTCGCCGAGCGCCGGGTAGGCCGTGACGGTGGTGCCGGCGTGCTGCACGGCGACGGTGCGGGGCACGCCGTCGTCGGGCCAGTCGCGGAGGCCGGTGAGCTCGGGGATCGGTGAACGCTCGGCCAGGGCGGCCTGGAGCCGAGCTCGCATGCGGCTGCGGAGGGCGGCGAGGTCCCGGCTCCACGCGATGGGCCGGCCCCGGCCGTCGACGGCCCGGTAGACCACCCGCAGGTGCTCGGGCACCTGGCGCAGATCGGCGGCGTCGAACGCCACTGGGCGGCCGGCCAGCCGGCCCAGCGCGGCGGGAAGGACGTGGAGCAACGAGCCGTCGGTCGGTCCCACCCGTTCGGACAGCGCGGCGACCACCTCGGGCACCGGGCCGAGATCTCGCCGGATCTCCTTGGGGAGGGATCGCACGATCGCCTCGAGGAGGTCGACCCGGCGTCCCGGGACCTGCCAGTCGAGGCCGGCCTCGTGAGCCCGGTCGAGCAGGAGCAAGGGCACGTCGACGGTGACGCCGTCGAGGTCGGACCCCGGCTCTTCCGTGTAGGTGAGGGGCAGGTCGACGCCGGCCACCCGTACCCACTCGGGGAACGCCTCGTCCACGGTGGCGCCCGGGTCGTCCTCGCCGGTGAGCACCGCTCGGGTGTAGTCGAGCCGGTCGGGCTGGCGACCCCGTTCCTTGCGCCACCAGCTGTCGAACCGCCGGCCGTTGGTGACGTCGTCCGGCACCCGTTCGTCGAAGAAGGACACCAGGTCGTCCTCGGGGACGAGGAGGTCGCGCCGGAGGCGGTGCTCGAGGGCGGCCACCTCCACCACGGCATCGCGGTTGTGCTGAATGAACGGGTGGGTGGTATCCCACTCGCCCCGCACGAGGGCATGGCGCAGGAACAGCTCGCGCGCCACGTCGGGCGCCACCCGGTCGACGTTCACCTTGCGGCGGGGGACGATGGGCAGGCCGTAGAGCGACACCCGCTCCTCCACCATCGCCGTGGCCCGCTCCCGCTCCCACCACGGCTCGCCGTAGCTGCGGGTGACGAGGTGGCCGGCGGCAGCCTCGATCCGCTCCGGGGTGACGGCGGCGATGGTTCGGGCGCGCAGGCGGTCGGTCTCGACCAGCTCCGCGGCAACGACCCACTTGGGCCGGCGCTTCCCGAGGGCCGACCCGCCGGCGATGGTGAACCGGGTCTCACGGGCGCCGCGGTACTCCCGCTTCTCCTCGTCCCACCGGCCGATGTGCGACAGCATCCCGCTGAGCACGGCCCGGTGGACGCCGTCGGCGTCAGGCTCCTCGGCGAGCGACTTCACGGTGATCCCGAGGCCGAGCGCGGTCTGGCGGAGCTGCGCGTGGAGGTCCTGCCACTCCCGGATGCGCAGGAAGTGGAGGTGCTCGTCCCGGCACATCCTCCGGAAGCGGCTCGACCCGAGCTCCTTCTGCTTGCCGCGCAGGTAGCGCCAGAGGTTCAGGTAGGTGAGGAAGTCGGAGTCGGGCACCGCGAAGCGGGCGTGCAGCTCTGCGGCTCGCTGCTCCTTCCCGCTGGGCCGCTCCCGCGGGTCCTGGATCGACAGCGCCGCGGCCACCACCAGCACCTCGGCGACGCAGCCGTGGCGGTCGGCCTCGAGGACCATGCGCCCGAGCCGGGGGTCGACGGGGAGTCGGGCCAGTCGCCGTCCGACCTTGGTGAGGCGCACCTCGCCGCCGTCATTGCGTGGGCGGATGGCCCCCAGCTCCTCGAGGAGCAGGAGCCCGTCCTTGATGGCCCGGCTGTCGGGTGGGTCGACGAAGGGGAAGGCTTCCACGTCGCCGAGCCCGAGGGCGGCCAACTGGAGGATCACCGACGCCAGGTTGGTGCGCAGGATCTCCGGCTCGGTGAACCGGGGGCGGGCGTCGTAGTCGTCCTCGGCGTAGAGGCGGATGCACGTGCCGGGCGCCACCCGACCGCAGCGTCCGGCCCGCTGGTCGGCCGACGCCTGCGAGATCGGTTCGATGGGGAGCCGCTGCACCTTGCTGCGCCGGGAGTAGCGGGAGATGCGGGCGGTGCCGGTGTCGATCACGCCGACGATGCCCGGCACCGTGAGCGAGGTCTCGGCCACGTTGGTGGCCAGCACGATCCGACGTCCCCGGTGCGACGAGAACACCCGGTGCTGCTCCGAGGCCGAGAGCCGGGCGTAGAGGGGAAGGATCTCGGTGTCGGGCAGCGAGCGGGCGTTGAGGGCGTCGGCGGTGTCGCGGATCTCCCGCTCGCCAGAGAGGAACACGAGCACGTCCCCGGGCCGCTCACGGCCCAGTTCGTCGACGGCGTCGCACACCGCCTGGGTCTGGTCGCGATCGTCGTCGTCGTCCTCACCGATCGGCCGGTACCGCACCTCGACGGGATAGGAGCGGCCCGACACCTCGATCACCGGGGCGTCGGCGAAGTGCTCGGAGAACCGGGCCGTGTCGATGGTGGCGGAGGTGATGATCACCTTGAGGTCGGGCCGCTCCGGGAGGAGCTGGCGGAGGTAGCCGAGCAGGAAGTCGATGTTCAGGCTCCGCTCGTGGGCCTCGTCGACGATGATCGCCTCGTAGCGGCGGAGGCGGCGATCCTGGGCGATCTCGGCGAGGAGCACGCCGTCGGTCATCACCTTCACTCGGGTGTGCTCGCCCACCTGGTCGTTGAAGCGGACCTTCGAGCCGACCACGCCCCCGACCTCGGAGCCGAGCTCTTCGGCCACCCGCTCGGCCACCGCTCGGGCCGCGATCCGGCGCGGCTGGGTGTGGCCGACCCACCCGTGCTCACCGAGGCCCGCCTCGAGGCACAGCTTCGGCAGCTGGGTGCTCTTGCCGGACCCTGTCTCGCCGGCGACCACGAGCACCTGGTGCTCGCGCAGCGCGGCGAGGAGCGCCTCGCGGTGCTCGACGACCGGGAGGTCGGGGTAGGTGATGGTGAGCGGCCCGGCCACCCGGCGACGCTATCGCCGCGTCCTCGTGGTGCCGCCGGGCGGTCCGGGCTCAGCCGCTCGGCGGGGCGAGGGCGAGGAGGCGCTCGATGCGCTCGTCGTCGGGGCCGAGGTAGGCGGCCAGCACGCCCACCACCGCGGCGACGTCGAGGGCCCCCGCCTCGGCCATGGCCTCGAGATCGGCCCAGTCCTTGGTGCGGCTGAAGAAGGCCTTGAACACCGCCAGGTCACGGCAGGCGAGGAAGGGGAGGTCCTCGCCCTGGAAGGGTTCCCACCGGGCCCGGCCGGCGGCCCGGGCGTGGAAGTCGGTGGTGTTGAAGAAGAGGTCGACGGGGGTCGTGTCCCACCACAGACGGGCCTGGCCGTCCCGCTCGAGGAGGGCGAGGTCGTCGTCGCCCCAAGCCACGCCATCGGGCAGCCGCTGGAGGACGGCGCCGACCTGGTCGACCTCGACGAACAGGTTGAGGTCGATGTCGATCGTGCCTCGTGCCTGCTGGGTGCACCACGCCAGCGCGAGTGCACCGCCGAAGGCATGGGGGACCTCGGCGGCGCGCAACGCCCGGTGCAGGGCGAGGATCTTCTCGATCAGGGTCACGGGGTACCGAACACCGGCAGGTCGAGGCGGCGTCGGTGGCGGGCCGGGAACACCGCCGCCAGCGTGAGGGCCTCGGCCAGCTCCCGGCCCTTGGCCACGCGCGCTTCGCCGGCGTCGGGACGGCCGACCAGCTCGAGCTCGAGCACGAACCCGGCCGCAGCGGCCACCCGGGCGATGGTGTCGAGCCGGGGCTCCTTGGTCCCCGACTCGTAAGCGTGGAGGGTGGCGTGGGAGGTGCCGGCCCGCCGGGCCAGCTCGCGGAGGCCCAGGCCCGAGCGATGCCGGATCTCGGTGATCTTCTGTGCCGCGGTCACGACCACATGGTATCCGATCAGATACCACTTGCTCGTCGTTGACGAGCATCCGGCGGCTTCCAGCCCTCGCTTCCGGGTAGGCGGGGCCCATGCCATCCACGGTGACCACCGCCGACGTCCGGGCTCTCCTCGACAAGGGCGGCCAGCCGCTCGAGGTGCTGCCCGCCAGCGACTTCGAGCAGGAGCACCTGCCCGGCGCCGTCAACATCCCGCTCCCCCAGCTCGACGAGCAGGCCGCCGGCGACCTCGATCGCGACCGGCCCGTCATCGTCTACTGCTACGACGCCGCCTGCGACCTGAGCGCGCGGGGCGCCGCCCTCCTCGAGCAGTTCGGCTTCGCCGAGGTGTACGACTACACGGGGTCGAAGGTCGAGTGGCTGGCGTGCGGGCTGCCGGTCGAGGGCACCAAGCGGGCCGAGGACCGAGCTGGCGCGCTCGCCGATCCCGCCATCCCCACCTGCGGCCCCGACACGCCGTGCCGGGAGGCGCTGGCCGGCGACCATCCGCTCGTGGTGGTGGTGGACGACGAGCAGGTGGTGCTCGGCACCATCCGGGTCTCCGCCGCCGACCTCGACGTGCCGGCCCGCCAGGCCATGGCGCCCGGTCCGCCCACCGTGCGGCCGAGCATCGACCGGTGGCAGCTGGCCGAGAGCATGGACCGGAACAGCGAGGACGAGATCCTCGTGACCACGCTCGACGGCCGCCTCGTCGGCCTCGTGACCCGGGAGCGGCTCCGTGCCGGCTGACCGGAGCACCGAACCGATGCGACTCGGGTGCTGGCTGTCGAGCGAGGAGCACCCGCCCCGCGACCTCGTCCGCCTCGCCGTGGAGGCCGAGCAGGTCGGATTCGGCGACGCCATGATCTCCGACCACTTCCACCCCTGGACCCCCACGCAGGGCCAGAGCGGCTTCGTGTGGAGCACCCTCGGCGCCATCGCCCACGCCACCGACACCCTCCGGGTGGCAACCGGCGTCACCGCACCGATCGTGCGGATGCACCCGGCCGTCGTCGCCCACGCCGCCACCACCGTTGCGTCGATGATGCCCGGCCGCTTCGCGCTCGGGCTCGGTTCCGGCGAGCGCCTCAACGAACAGGTCACCGGTGAGCGGTGGCCGCGCGCTGGGGAGCGCCGCCGGATGCTCAGCGAAGCCATCGACGTCATCCGCAAGCTGTTCACCGGCGACGAGGTGAACCACTCGGGCCAGTACTTCCAGGTCGAGCACGCCCAGCTCTTCACCCGCCCCGACACCCCACCGCCGATCTACGTGGCCGCGGGCGGTCGCCGGTCGACCGAGCTGGCCGGCGAGAAGGGCGACGGGCTGATCGTCACCTCGCCCGACCCCGTTGTCATCCAACAGTTCGAGCACGCCGGGGGAAGGGGCAAGCCCAAGATCGCGCAACTCCACGTGTGCTGGGCCGACACCGAGCGGGAGGCCGTCGACACCGCGATGCGTTGGTGGCCCAACAGCGCGCTGCCGGGCACCGCCAAGAGCGAGCTGGCCCGCCCGAGCGACTTCGCGTCGCTGGCCGACCTGGTGACCGAGCCGGCCCTCCGCAAGCAGGTGGTGTGCGGCCCCGATCCCGACGCCCACCTGGCGGCCATCGCCCGCTACGCCGGCGCAGGGTTCACCCTGCTCCACATCCACCAGGTCGGGCCGGACCAGCAGGGCTTCCTGCGGTTCTACGAGAAGGAGATCCTGCCCCAGTTCCCGGCCGTCAGTTCGGCGTGACCCGCAGGTAGAGGAAGCGCCAGAGGCGCCACGCCGCCACCCCGGGCGTGCCGAAGCGGCGACGGATCCGGGTCAGGTGGAGGAGCGACAGCGCTCGAGCCGCTTCGATGTGCGACCACACGAGCGGCAGGTTCCCGAGCGACGCGTTGCCTTCCACGTCCCACTCCTCGGGCATGAGGAGCGGGAGGACCTCGCACATGGCGTCGGCCCGGAGCTGGGCCTCCTCGGCTCGCCCGAGGATGGCCAGCGCGGACACGACCCACCACGACGCTGGCACGAAGGTCCCCTCCACGCCGCGGAACCCGTCGTCGACCTCACTGCGATAGCGGCGGAGGAACGGCCCATCGCCGAGGGCCTCGACGGTGGCGTCCACCAGCCTGGCGGCGCGGGGGTCGGCGGGCGGGAGCAGGCCGCAGATCACCGCCAGGAGGCCGGTGGCGTCCGGCTCCTCGGCCAGCGGGCCGTCGAAGGCCAGCGGCGCGAAGCCGCGCTTGCCCACCACCGCCCGCACCCGGTCACCGGCGTCGGCCCGGGCCGCGACCCACGCGGTCGGCGTGCCGCGCCACGGACGACGGGCTCGTCCGAGCTTGATGGCGCGGTCGAGGAGGAGCCAACGACCGATCTCCGCGCTCACGAGGTCGTGGCACTCCCGTACCTCCCAGATGCCGTTGGTCAGACCCG
>JALYWQ010000080.1 GCA_030852625.1 Actinomycetota bacterium | reverse complement strand
GTGGTCTTGCCCGTGCCGGGAGGGCCCCAGAGGATCACCGACGAGAGGCGGTCGGCCTCCACCAGGGTACGCAGGGGCTTGCCGGGCCCGAGCAGCTGCTCCTGGCCGACGATGTCGTCGAGGCTGCGGGGTCGCAGCCGCGCCGCCAGCGGCGCGTTGCGGGCGAGGGCGTCTTCCGCCGCCGCCCCGAACAGATCGTCAGCCATCCCACGACCCTACCGACGCCCTCCGACAGCCCCTATGGTGTCGCCCACCAGCTCCCCAACCCTCCCCCTCCACCGAACAACGTCTGTGTTGCCTGAGGACCGGATAGCGGGCCTCAGCTCACACGAATTGTGACTACGGAGGCGGAATGGACGAGGAGTTCATTCGGGTGCTCGCTGTGCATGCATCCGAACAGCACGGCCTCGTGACCAGCGAGCAAGCGGTCGCGGTGCTCGGCAAGGGCCGCACCGCCCGGTGGGTCCGGTCGGGACGGCTGGTGCGAGTGCAACCGAGGGTGCTTCGGATGGCTGGCGCACCGAGCACGTGGCACCAACAGCTCCTGGCAGCGCAGCTGGGTGCGGAGGGGATCGTGTCGCATCGGTCAGCTGCGGAGCTCTGGGGTGTCCTCCCCCCAGCCGGCTACGTAGAGGTGAGCATCCGCGCACCGCGCCAGGTGGACCTTTGGGCTCCGGCTGTCGCGCACCGGATCAAGGATCTCCACCCGAACCTCGCGGTGGGTCGCGCCGGATTGCTTGTGACTGACCCTGTCCGCACGTTGGTCGATCTCGGCCTGGTGGTACCGACCTGGAGCGTGAGTCGAGCACTCACCCGCGCCCTGACAACGAAGCTGGTAACCCTCGCCGAGGTCGACGAGTTACGGGGCGCGATCGGACGGCCGGGACGCAACGGGACCGGCGTCATGCGGAGCGTCCTCGAGGCGCGCCGCGACGGTGAGGAGAGCGTGCTGGAGGCGGCGTTCGTCGACCTGATCCGACGATTCGGGCTCCCGGAACCGGTGCTCCAGCATGAGGTCTGGGATCGCGGGCGCTTCGTAGCCCGGCTCGACGCGGCCTATCCCGACCGACGGGTCGGCATCGAACTCGATGGATACGCCACCCACAGTGATCCGGAAGCGTTCCAGCGGGATCGCACCCGCCAGAACGAGCTGACTCGCCTCGGTTGGGCGCTGCTCCGGTTCACCTGGGCCGATGTGATGCACCGCAGCGAGGTGACGGCCCAGGGTGTCCGGCGACTCCTCGCCAACCGCCCGGCGGCATAACGGCCAACGTTCCTGTTGCCTGAGGACCGAATACCGGGCCTCAGGCAACACAGACGTTGGTTACTTCGGGGGGAGGAGGCGGAGGCCGAGGTCGGACAGTGCCTTGTCGTCGACCGCAGTGGGCGCCTGGGTCATCGGGTCGATGCCCGACTGGGGCTTCGGGAACGCGATCACCTCACGGATGTTCTCCTCACCGGCGAGGATCGCCACCAGGCGATCGACCCCGAACGCGAACCCGCCGTGGGGCGGGGCCCCGTAGCGGAACGGCGTGAGGAAGAAGCCGAAGCGGCGCTGCGCTTCCTCCTCGCCGATCCCGAGGAGGTCGAAGATCCGCTGCTGGAGGTCGGGCTCGTGGATCCGGATCGACCCGGAGCCGAGCTCCCACCCGTTGAGCACGAGGTCGTAGGCCTTCGACCGCACCGACATCGGGTCGCTCTCCAGCTTGTCGAGATCCTCGGCGTGGGGGCGGGTGAACGGGTGATGGGCCGGCTTCGGGCGGCCGCCTTCGTCCTGGCCCACGAACATCGGGAAGTCGACCACCCACACGTAGCGGTAGGGGCCCTCGTGCACCGGGGGGCGCCCGAGGTCGTTGCGCAGCGTTCCGAGGACCTCGCAGGTCGTGTGCCAGTCGTCGGCGACGAGCAGCAGCAGGTCCCCGGCCTCGGCGCCCGTCGTGGTCAGCAGTGCCGCCTGTTCGTCAGCCGAGAGGAACTTGGCCACGGGGCTGTCCAGAGCACCGCCCTCCCCTACCCGCATCCACACCAGGCCCTTCGCGCCGGCCTTCTTGGCCCGATCAGTGAGGGCGTCGAGCTTGTTGCGTCCGTAGTCCGCAGCCGCGCCAGGCACCCGCAGGGCCTTGATGGCCGGAGCCGTGGAGAAGGCCTTGAACTCGGTGCCCGCGAAGACCGGGGTGACCTCGACGAGCTCGAGCCCGAAGCGAAGGTCGGGCTTGTCCGAGCCGTAGCGATCCATCGCCTCGTGCCAGGTGATGGCCTCGATGGCCGGCGGGCGCTCCCCCAGCACGGCCTCGGCGGCGTCGAGCACCGCCTCCGAGATGAACTCGAGCACCTCCTCCTGCGTGACGAAGCTGGCTTCGGCGTCGAGCTGCATGAACTCGTACTGCCGGTCGGCGCGGAGGTCCTCGTCACGGAGGCACCGGGCGATCTGGAAGTAGCGGTCGGTGCCGCCCACCATCAGCAGCTGCTTGAAGAGCTGGGGCGACTGCGGGAGGGCGTAGAAGCTGCCCGGCACCTGGCGGGACGGCACGAGGAACTCCCGTGCCCCCTCCGGGGTGGAGGGCATGAGCATCGGGGTCTCCACCTCGATGAAGCCTTGGCGCTCCATCGCTCCCCGGATGGCGCTGTTCACCTTGGCCCGGATGCGCAGGTTGCGCTGCATCCGCTCCCGGCGCAGGTCGAGGTAGCGATAGCGGAGGCGCACCGACTCGTCGACGTCGTCGGCCCGGGCGTCGATCGGGAACGGCGGCGGTTCGGCCGCCGACAGGATCTCGACGGTGCAGTCGCCCACCTCGACCTCACCGGTGGGGAGGTCGGCGTTCACGGTGCCTTCCGGGCGGACCCGCACGGTGCCGGTGATCCGGACGACGAACTCGTTCCGGAGGTCGGCGGCGCCGTCCACCACGCACTGCACGACCCCGGAGTGGTCGCGCAGGTCGATGAAGGCGAGGTGCTCCCCATGGTCGCGGCGGCGGCCGACCCAACCGCACACGCTCACCTGCTGCCCGATGTGCTCGGGTCGGAGCTCACCGCATCGATGGGTGCGCATGGGCTCGGTCACGACGGGGACTCCTCGGTAGCGATCTGGGTTTCGATCAAGGTGCGCACGTAGTCGACGATCTGATCGTTGGGGACGGCTCGCTGCTCACCGGACTCGAGATCCTTCACGACGAACGCATCGTTCTCGAGCTCCTCAGGAAAGGCGATGACCGCAACGCGGGCAGTGCTTCGGTCAGCCGACTTCATCTGAGACTTGAGTGATCGTCCGTCAAAGGCACGGTCGGTCCGCAGCCCCGACTCGCGAAGCCTGAAGGCGACCTTGGTAGCTTCCTCGCCTCCCACGGTGTCAACCACGAACACGTCGAGGCGATCCTCCGTGGAAGGAAAGGTGCCCTCGGCGTCGCAGGTGAGCAGCACCCGTTCGATGCCGCAGCCGAACCCGATGCCGGGCGTGGCGGGGCCGCCGAGCTGCTCGATCAGCCCGTCGTAGCGGCCACCGCCGAGCAGCGTGGACTGCGCGTTGCCGAGGGAGTCGCTCTGGAACTCGAAGAGGGTGTGCGTGTAGTAGTCGAGGCCGCGCACGAGCGTGGGATCGAGCTCGAACGGCAGGCCGATGGAGCGCAGGCCGGCCTGCACCCGCTCGCCGTGGGCCACCGACGCCGCGTCGAGGGAGTCGGCCATGGTGGGGGCGTCGGCGAGGACGGCGCGGGTGGCCTCCCGCTTCGAGTCGAGGACCCGGAGCGGGTGGCCCTCGATCTTCTCGGCGTCCTCGGGGGCCAGCTCGCCGGCGCGAGTGCGCAACCAGTCCTGGAGCCGGGAGGCGTAGGCGGCCCGGTCGGTCGGGGTGCCCATGAAGTTGAGCACCAACCGCCAGCGGGACAGCCCGAGGGTGCGGAGGAAGGTGGCGCCGAACGCGATGACCTCGACGTCGACGTCGGGGTCCGGGCTGCCGATGGCTTCGATGCCCACCTGGTGGTGCTGGCGGAGGCGCCCGGCCTGGGGCCGCTCGTAGCGGAACGCCGGCGTGGCGTACCAGACCTTCCACGGGGTGGCCGGCCGATGCTCGACGAAGGCGCGGGCCACCGAGGCCGTGCCCTCCGGGCGGAGGGCGACGTGGCGACCACCCTTGTCCTGGAAGTCGTACATCTCCTTGGTGACGACGTCGGTGCCCTCACCCAGGCGCTGGAAGACGCCGATGTCCTCGAACATCGGCGACTGGATCAACCCGTAGCCGTAGCGGCGGGCGATCCCCCCGAACACCCCGAGCAGGGCCTCCCAGCGGGCTGATTCGGGGGGCAGGACGTCCTGCGTGCCCTTGGGGGCGCGGAAGTCAGGGCGTTCGGGCACGGGGCGCGAGGCTACCGGAGCCCCTCTCGGGCCCCGAACTCGGTTGGGACCGGCGCGTCGACCGGGTCAGCGGACGCCGAGGAGGTCGACCACGAAGACGAGCGTCTCGTCGGGGCCGATCACGCCGCCGGCTCCCTGGCGGCCGTAGGCCTTGCCCGGCGGGATCACCAGGCGACGACGACCGCCGACCTTCATCCCGATGACGCCCTCGTCCCAGCCGGTGATGACCTGGCCCTGCCCCAGCCCGAAGCGGAACGTGTCGCCGCGGTCCCAGCTGGCATCGAACTGCTTGCGGGTGCGCCACGAGACACCGACGTAGTGCACCTCGACCTCGGTGCCCGGGGTGGCTTCGTCGCCGGTGCCCACCTCCAGGTCCTCGATCACCAGGTCGGCCGGCGGGGTCTCGCCGGGCGGTACGTAGACGTGGGGCTTCTCGTCGGTCATGGCCTCGACCCTAGGGCCCGGGTCCGCCGACCGATACCGTCCGACCCATGGCCTCACCCCCCGTTGCGCCCCGCCGCGCCCACGAGCTGTCCCACCATGGCCGGACGCGGGTCGACGACTGGTACTGGCTGCGGAGCGACGATCGATCCGATCCGGAGGTCCGGAGCCTCCTCGAGGCGGAGAACGACTTCGTGGCCCGATCGCTGGCCCACACCGAGCCGCTCCAGGCGTCGCTGTTCGAGGAGATGAAGGCCCGCATCAAGGAGACCGACCTGTCGGTCCCCTATCGCAAGGGCCGCCACTGGTTCTTCAGCCGCACCGTCGAAGGCCAGCAGTACCCGATCTTCTGCCGGACCTCCGTGGAGCCGCCGGTGACGCTGCCGGAGGACGGTCCCGTCGATGGCGAGGAGGTGATGCTCGACCTCAACGTGCTCGCGGGTCAGAGCGACTACTTCGCCATCGGCGCGCTGGATCTCAGTCCGTCGCAGGACCTTCTCGTGTACTCGACCGACTACGACGGTTCCGAGGAGTTCGAGCTGCGCGTCCGGGATCTGCGGACGGGTGAAGACCTGGCTGATGTGGTGCCGGACACCACCTACGGCACGGCGTGGGCCGGCGACCGCACGTTCTTCTACGTGCGGCAGGACGCCGCCCAGCGACCCCACCAGGTGTGGCGCCACGAGCTCGGCACACCCGCCGACGACGACGTGCTGGTCTACGAGGATCCCGACGAGCGGTTCTTCGTGTCGGTCGGCCTCAGCTCGACCGAGCAGTGGGTGCACATCACCTCGGGGTCGAAGCTCACCACCGAGGAGCTCTTGATCCCGACGGCCGACCCGACCGCGGTGCCGCGGGTGGCGGAACCGCGGACCCAGGGCCACGAGTACGAGCTGTTCCACGCGCCTACACCGGAACGGGACCGCTTCGTGATCCTCACCAACGCCGATGGCGCGGTGAACTTCAAGCTGATGGCCGCTCCGGTGGATGGGCCCGGCCGCGCCAACTGGTCCGAGCTCATCCCCCATCGCCCCGACGTGAAGCTCGAGGGCGTCCAGCCCTTCGCCAGCCACCTGATCCGCTACGAGCGGCGGGAAGGCGTTCGCCGGATCGTCGTCATGCCCTACGACGGTGCTCCCGAACGAGAGCTCCCGATGCTCGAGCCGGTCTACAGCACCGGGCCGGCCACCAACGAGGAGTTCGACACCACCGTCCTTCGCTTCTCGTATACCTCGCTGGTGACGCCGAGCACGGTGTTCGAGGAGGACGTGGCCACGGGCGAGCGGACGCTCCTCAAGCAGGCACCCGTGCTCGGTGGCCACGAGCCCGGTGACTACGAGACCGGACGCACCTGGGCCACCGCGTCCGACGGCACGCAGGTGCCCATCTCCTACGTGCACCGCAAGGGCGCCCTCGACGACGGCCCCGCCCCCTGCCTCCTCTACGGCTACGGCTCCTATGAAGCGTCGATGGACCCCGGGTTCTCGTCGCTCCGCCTCTCACTGCTCCAGCGGGGCTTCGTGTACGCCATCGCCCACGTGCGCGGCGGCGGCGAGATGGGCCGGCCGTGGTACGACGACGGCAAGCTCCTCACGAAGCGCAACACCTTCACCGACTTCATCGCCTGCGCCGAGCACCTTGTCGCCGACGGGATCACCGTTCCCGACCGGCTCGTGGCGAGAGGCGGATCTGCCGGCGGGTTGTTGATGGGGGCGGTGACCAACCTCCGGCCCGATCTCTTCGCCGCCATCGTCGCCGAGGTGCCCTTCGTCGACTGCCTCACCACGATCCTCGACGACTCGCTGCCCCTGACCGTCACCGAGTGGGAGGAGTGGGGCAACCCGGTGGCCGACCCCGAGGTCTACGACTACATGCTCGGGTACAGCCCCTACGACAACGTGACCGAGGCGGCCTACCCGGCCGTGCTCGCCACTGCGGGCCTCAACGATCCGCGCGTGTCGTACTGGGAGCCGGCCAAGTGGGTCCAGAAGCTGCGGGCCGCCACGACCAGCGGTCGCCCGATCTACCTCAAGACCGAGCTCGGCGCCGGCCACCAGGGACCGTCGGGGCGCTACGACGCATGGAAGGACGAGGCCTTCGTGTACGCCTTCATCCTCGATGCCCTCGGTCGCTGATGGCAGACTTCCCGCCCGGTGGAACGATGACGCGAGCTCGACGACAGCACCTCCGCGGCCTGGCGGTGGCCGCCGCCCTCGTCGGCGTCCTCGCGGGCGGTTGCGGGGACGACGGCGGCTCCGACGGCACCACCACGGTCCCCACCACGCCTCGCCCGATCGAGGAGTACCGGGCCCAGTACCTCGAGCTCCTGACGGCCAACCGCTGCTCCGACCAGGAGACCGAGGGCGTCCAGACCGACATCGCCCCCGACGGCACCGTGGGGCCGGGCGACTTCCCGGCTCTCCAGACCCGCCTCTTCCCCGCGTGGGAAGAACGAGCCGAAGCCATCGCCGACTTCCAGGACGGCCTGGCTGCGAACGACTGGTCCGACGACCTCACGCCGCTCGTCGACGCCCTGATCGCGGACCTCGAAGAGTCACGTGCGTCCTACCGTGCCGCGTCGCAGCTCGAGACGTTCGACGCCTTCGCCAAGTTCGTCTTCCCCGCCGACGGTGCGGCCGAGGGGGAGCTCCGCGAGGCCCTCGACCTCGCCACCGATCGGGACGACACCATCGACTGGTGCGCCGGGGTCCCCGACCTCGCGCCGACCACGACCACGACGGCGCCCATCATCGACTCGTCCACCACGTCGTCGGTGCCGGGAGCCAGCGACCCGTCGGTGCCTGACGGTTCGACCACCTCGACGAGCGGGCTACCGGTCGAACCCTGAAGCCCCGAGCGGACCCGTCCGCTACGGGGCGAGCTGACCGTCAGGCGACGAGGAGCCCCCCGCTGGCGATCGTCACCGCGCCGAGCCCGATCTGCAGCGTCCGGTGATTCCGAACCGTGAGCCCGATGGCCGCGCCAGCGGCGTGCAGGAAGGCGGTGGCGGCCACGAAGCCACCCACGTAGGCGGCGACGTTGGCAGCAACCGGGGCTTCGGCACCGTGGGCGTGACCGTGGGCCACCCCCGCGACCACCAGCGCCACGAGGAACCAGTCACCAGCACCGCGGACCGCCGACACGATGGCGACGCCGAGCAGGAGCACCGACGCCACGATGAGGGCCTCCGCGCCCGGGAGCGGGACGTCGGCCACGCCAGCGACACCGCCGATCAGCATGCCGCCAACGAAGGCCGCAGGTGTCGCGAAGGCGCCTCGCCGGGACGTCGCCAGCGCGGCCACCACGCCGACGGCGAGCATGGCCAGCAGGTGGTCGGGGCCGGTGATCGGGTGGAGGAACCCGTCGGCCAACCCGGTGGAGGGACGGCCGGTGTGGGCCATGGCCGGCTCGGCGGCGATGACCATCGCCCCCGCGGCGGCCAGCGTGGTGAGCAGGACGGTTCGAACAGCGGTGCGGAGCGGCCTCATGCGACGAATCTACGACGCCGAGCGGCGCCCGGGGAACGGGGCCGATGGATCCTCGTCAAGCGATCCTCAGAGGACGATGAGGTCCGCCACCATCCCGAGGGCGGCGTGGTTCGGCAGCGAGCAGATCAGCACGTAGGTGCCGGGGCCGAGCTCGATCGTGGTCTCGGCGGCATCGCTCGACCCGGGAAGGTCCAGGAACGGCGCCTGCTCGCCCTCGATGTGGAGGTTGTGCGGCACCGCGGACCCGGTCGGCGCGATCAGGCTGACGTCGATCTGACCTCGCGGCACGCTGTAGGTGTCCTTGTCGAAGGTGAACGACGGCGGGCCTTCGGAGAAGAACTCCTCGCCAACGACCACGGCCAACCGGCCGGTGTTCGGCAGGAAGCAGCCTGCGGTCGCCACGATCAGCCCACCCAGGGCTCCCACGCCCAGGACCCGCCGCCAGCGGCGCGCGCCGGTCCTCGTTCGCTGCTCGTCCATCGATCACCCTCCGTCGTCCGGCCCGATCGAAACGTACGACGTCGCTCCCCTGGTGTCGTCCGTGCCAGCACGGAGAGAGGGGGGCCGCTGCCTCAGGTGACCCAGTCGACCCCGAACACGGTGACCGGCTGGGCGAACCCCTTGAGCGCCTCCGCACGACCACCGTCGAACTGCAGGGTCTTGCCGATGCAGAGCTCGCGCACCGCCACCGACGTGGTGATGCTGCCAGGTGCGCCGCAACCGCAGAGCCGTGCCGCCAACTGCACGGCGGCCCCGAACAGGTCATCGCCATCGGTCACTGGCTCGCCGGCACTGATCCCGATCCGCACGTCGACGGGTGTGTCGGCCTCCCGGTTCCGATCGGCCAACGCCCGCTGGATCACCCGAGCGGCGTCCACGGACGCCGACACGGATTGGAACGACGCCATGATCCCGTCGCCGGTGTGCTTGACCTCTCGACCGCCGTGGGCTGCGAGCGCGGCCCGGACGATGGTGTCGTGCTCCCGGACCAATGCCGTGCCGAGCTCGTCCCCGAGTCGCTGCGTGAGCTCGGTGGACCCGCAGATGTCCGTGAAGAGGACCGCGCGCACGGCCGAGTCGACGTAGGCCTCGCCCACGGGGTGGGCGGGACGCGGCCCGAGGAACAGGTCGACCGGACCAGGTTGGACCTCGATGATCGAGGTGGCGAGCATCCCGTGCGCGTCGCGATGGACGGCTTCGACGGCTGCCTTGTCCGGCCCTTCGGCGAGGCAGAACACAGCGCCGGCCTCCGGGTCGAACCAGTAGGTCAGGTAGCGGACCCCGTGCTCCTGCTGCACCCCGACGTCGGCGGCATGCGCCGCCGCGAGATCCTCCGCGGTCGCACCAGGCGCCTCGTGGCGATCCATGAACAACGGCACTGCGCCCTCCCCTGCCTGAGGCGGCGCCCGGATCGGACGCCGCGCTCCGGCGAGAAGCTACCGCCATCCGTCGGTCGTGACCCTCCGCGTGTTCAATCGATGGTCACGGCATCGCCGGCTGCGACCAGGCCGGGCGTGCGCACGTCGGCGTACACGCCGACGCACGGGTAGGTGGTGCCGAAGCCCGGGTCGACCTGGTTGTGGCGGGTGATCGTCCGAAGGACATCGGGATCAGCCGGGAGATCGCCCTGCGCCAAGGTCGTCATCACGCACCGCGGGACGTTGAACGTCACCGCGAGCTGGACCTCGCCGATGGTGATCGTCCGGTCGAGCCAGTCGGTCTCGACGAACCCATCGGCATCGGTCTCGATCACGAGGTTGGGCCGGAACCGGTGGGGGTCGAAGCGGCTCCCTGGCGCCAGCTTCCGGAGACGATCGGTGGTACCCGTGGTCACGAGGTGCACCGGGCCGAGGTTGAAGAAGTTGTCCTGTGCGTTCATGAACAGGCCGGCGTCGATCAGCTCGTCGCCTTCCTCGAGGCGGGATGGAAGACCCAGGTACGGATCGGCGCCGTCCTTCAGGTCCCGCACCCATGCTTCGTCGAAGGAGGCGCCGTCGGGAGGGGTGGATGCGACGGACACCGAGCGCCCGAAGAAGTCCGACAATCGCGCCGGGAGCTCGGGATCGTCGATGTGGTGCACACCTCCGTGCGGGAAGCGGACCTCGACCCCGTCAACGCCGGTCGCGGCGGACAACTCGAAGATCCGACCCCACCGGCGGGGCCGCTTCACGCTGATCACCTTGCCTGTCTCGTCGTCGATGAGCGCGTGGGCTCGATCGCCGTCGACCCCTCGACCGGTGATCCGAGCCGAGTTGAGCACCTCCCCCAACATCGACTTCACCGGATACCGGTGCACCGCCGACACCGTCCCCACCCCATCGCCCATGGCGGGACCCTACGGCTTCCCCGAGCCGCCCGCCGTGGCTTGGACACTGACGCCGCGATCGGTGGCATGCAGCACCCTGGTCATGGCGCGCATCAGGCGAGGCGCACGACGAGCCGCTCGCACCGCCATCCTGTCCATCGACGTCTGGAGGGAGTCGGACTCGGCGATGGCACGGGGACCCTTCGCATGTTCGAGGCGGTAGAGGTCCCACGTGTCGGGAACGCCCCGGAGTCGCTGCGGACCGATCCGCTCGAACTCCATGCCGGAACCGACGACCAGGTCACGGACAGCCCGTGAGACGTACACCTCGCCGGCACCGGCGGCGGCCATGACCCGCGCGCCCACGTGGACGTTGAGACCGGTGGCGCCAGCGAGCTCACGCTGCAGCTCACCCGTGTGCACGCCGCACCGGACCCCGACGCCGGCGGCGGCGGACTCTCGGGCGATGCGGTCCGCGCAGTGGACAGCGGCCGCCGGCATGTCGAGCAGGCTGAAGGTGCCGTCCCCGCTGGTGCTCAACACCTGGCCGCCGGCGTCGGACACCGCCGCCCGCACCGCTCGCTCGTGGATGCTCCGGACGTGCTGGAACTCCTCGTCGCCGATCTCGGCGAGCAACTGCGTTGACCCGACCATGTCGGTGAAGAGGACGGTGCCGAGGAACCGGTTGTCCTCAGCGGCCTTCTTGGGACCGAGCCCCAGCTCGAGCAGGTGCTGGACCACCGGGTAGAAACCCTCCCCGATCGACGAACCGGGGGCCGGGGCCGGCATGACGTGCAGGCTGGCGTTGGGCATCCGCTCCACCATGCGCTCGGCCCAGGACAGGGGGCTGACGCCGCCGTCCTGGATCAGGACGCGGGTGGGGACGTTGATGACGCCCAGCAGGTGGGTGAAGTCGAGGCCAGCCGACCAGGCCCAGTGCGCACGCGCTTCACCCGGCGACATCGAACTGCGCTCCAGCATCCCCATCAGGCGGCGGTTGGTCGACGACCGCATCTCCGGGTTCCACATCTCCATCGTCCGACCCTGGCCCCAGCTGTCGGCAACGGTCTTGATCACCTCCGCCATGTGGGCGATCTCGGCCGGGCTGGCCCACGGGTCGTCACAGGAGCCGTCGACGGCCTGGGGGAACGGCAGCCACAGGCACAGCCCAGCCACGCGCTCGGGGTAGCGGGCGGCTACGAGCGCGGCCGGACCACAGGCGCTCCCGGGCGCCCCGATGACGGCGCGCCGCACACCCTCCGCATCCATGACGGCGACGATGTCGTCGGCCTGTTGCTCCAGCGTGGGCACGTGGTCGACGCGATCGGAGAGACCGAGGCCCCGGCGCTGGAAGAGCACGAGCCGACCGTTCCGAGCCACGGCAGCGAGGTTCGCCTCTGTGTGCGGGTCGGCCCACAGCAGATCGAGGTGCATGATCTCGCTGCCGTAGTACACGAAGTCCCCTGGCCCGGATCCGAAGACCTGGTACGCAAGCCCCGATCCATCGCGATCGAGGTACCTCGTCTCCGGGGGCGCCGCCACGGCTTCATCATCGTTCAAACGGCGCCGCTCGGCTCGTGGCAGCCGGGCGACGCTGCCGGGGCGGGCTACGGCGTCGGGTCGATCGAGTACGACGCGCTCGCGGACACCGACCCGGAGGTGGCGATCACCGTGCCGGTGAAGGGCAGGCCCGTCCCCGTCAGGGTCCCCTCCTGCACGCAGGTGTCGCCGGGATCGACCGGGCCCGCGCTGCACTCGCCATCGTGTTGGTCGAAGAGCATCACCCCGCTGCTGTTCCCGGCGCCCGGGTCGGACCCGGTCGCGAAGGTGATGAGGACGGGCCCGCTGGTCGGGACGCCGCCGTCGTTGGTCACCTCGACGATCACGGGGGCGTCCTCGCCACCGGTGACCGCAATGGACCGGATCCCGACCACCAGGTGGGCCGGGTCGCACGCATCGCCGGCGCCATCGGTGTCGAAGTCAGCCTGATCGGTGTTGCCGTTGGACGGGCAGTTGTCGCAGGTGTCGCCCACGCCGTCGGAGTCGCCATCGAGCTGATCCGCGTTGGCGAACCCTGGGCAGTTGTCCTCTGGCTCCGCGACGCCATCGCTGTCCTCATCGACGGGAGCCGTGGTGGTCGTCGTCGTGGTCGTGGTCGTGGGACCACCCCCGTGCGGCGGCAGGAAGCAGCCACCGAGCACGGTCAGCAGTGCGGCCAGGACCCCGACGGCAGCGACGCGTCGCGCCGCACCCAGTTCGATCGAACGCTCCACGCCCATCTCCGTCCCGTGTTCCGATGGCCACCGCACGCCTGCGACCGGGCCAGACCGTAGCGACGCTACTCCTCGTAGCCCGGGATGGCGGGTACAAGTGGGCCGAACCCCAGATCGGAGTGAGGCAGCTGGCCGTCAGTCCTGGGCGACGAGGAACTCGAGCCGGTACTCGCCGCCGGCGCCGCTCTCTGGCGCCCGCACGGTCACGGTGCTCGAGGTCTGGTTCCCCGTCGCGTAGTAGGGCGGGTTCGTGGGGACGCACGGGGTCCCGGGGTCGAGGATCGCCGGGGTATCGAAGTCGGCCACGCCCGGAGCCGCCTGGCACCGGACGCTGAACGTCCACGTCCCGGTGGCGCCGTCCGGCAGGTCGAGGGTGATCGTGTCGACGTCCGACGCCGAGTCGATGCACCCGCGGATCACGTCCGGAGCGTCCGGGTTGCCGGAGGTCAGCACCATCGCGGTGGGGTCGTCGTCCGCGACGCCGTCGCACGGGGAGGTCACCTGTTCACCGCCGAAGCACCCGGCCGTCGTTCCTGCCACGAGGAGGGTCACTGCGGTCCACCGAGCGAAGCGCATGGTCATGTGGCGGAACCTAACGTCCCGATGCCGCCATGTCGTCCGTGGCAGCACGGACGGGAACCGGTCACACGATCCCGATCAGCCGCCTTGGCCTGGGACTACCCGGTATGCCTCGTAGACGGCGTCGATGGCTCGCAGTGTGCTGAGGAGGCTGTCGAGGTGGCCGGGGTCGGCCAGCTCGAACTCGAAGCGCATCTTGCTCACCCGGTCGGGGCCGGTGTGGGTGGTGGAGCTGAGGATGTTCACGTGGTGGTCGCTCATGGCCGCCGCCACGTCGCGGAGGAGGCGGCCCCGGTCGAGGGCCTTGACCTCGATGGCGGCCACGAACGTGCCCTGGTGGCTCTCGTCCCAGTCGACCTCGATCAGGCGGTCCTTCTGCCCGGTCGCCAGCGAAGCGGCATTGGCGCAGTCGGCCCGGTGGACCGACACGCCCCGTCCCCGAGTGACGAAGCCCACGATCTCGTCGCCCGGCACGGGGGTGCAGCAGCGGGACAGGCGAACCATGAGGTCGTCGAGTCCCTCGACGTGCACGCCGGCCGGCGGACGCTTGCGGGAGCCCGGCCGTCGCTGCTGGCGAGCGGTGCTGGGGAGGACCTCGTCCTCCTCGTTCGACGGGTCGATCTCTCGCACCTTGCGGGCGATCCGAGCTGCGATGGCCTTGCCGGAGACGTGGCTCTCCCCCACCGCGGCGTAGAGCGCCTCGAGGTCGACGTAGTTGAGCTCCCGGGCCACGTCGTGCAGCACGGAGCCCTGAGCCAGCTTCTGCACCGGGAGGCCCTCCCGCCGCATGGCCTTGACCAGCTCCTCCCGTCCGTTCTCGACGGCGTCCTCCCGGCGCTCCCGGGAGAACCACTGCCGGATCTTCGACGCGGCGCGTGGGGTGGCGACGATGTGGAGCCAGTCGCGCGACGGTCCGGCCCCCTCGACCTTGGACGTGAACACCTCGACGGCGTCGCCGGACGCCAGCTTCGAGTCGAGCGGGACGAGTCGACCGTTGACGCGGGCGCCGATGCAGGCGTGGCCCACCTCGGTGTGGATGGCGTAGGCGAAGTCGATGGGGGTGGCGCCGGCCGCGAGGGTGACGACCCGGCCCTTCGGCGTGAAGACGAAGACCTCGTCCTGCTCGAGGTCGATCTTCAGGTTGTTCATGAACTCGTCGGGGTCCGACGTCTCCGACTGCCAGTCGATGATCCGGTTGAGCCAGGCCATGTCGGCCGACGCGCTCGAGTCCTTGTCCTTGTACTGCCAGTGGGCCGCCACCCCCTGCTCGGCCCGCGCGTGCATCTCGTAGGTGCGGATCTGCACCTCGAGCGGCTTGCCCTGCGGACCCACCACGGTGGTGTGCAGCGACTGGTAGAGGTTGAACTTCGGCATGGCCACGTAGTCCTTGAACCGACCCTGCACCGGCTTCCAGGTGGCGTGGATCGACCCCAGGGCGGCGTAGCAGTCCTTCACCGAGTCGACGATGACCCGGATCCCGACGAGGTCGAAGATGTCGTCGAACTCGCGGCCCTTCACGACCATCTTCTCGTAGATGGAGTAGAGGTGCTTCGGGCGACCGGTGACCTCGGCGTTGATCCGCAGCTCGGCCAGCCGCTCCCGCACCTGCTCGAGCACCTGCGTGAGGTAGATGTCGCGCTCGGGGCTCCGGGTGGAGACCATGTGGTCGATCTCGGCGTAGCGCTTCGGGTGCAGCGCGGCGAAGGAGAGGTCCTCGAGCTCCTGGCGCACCTCCTGCATGCCGAGCCGGTGGGCCAGGGGGGCGTAGATGTCGATGGTCTCGGTGGCGGTGCGCTCCTGCTTCCAGGCCGGGAGAGCGGCGATGGTTCGCATGTTGTGCAGCCGGTCCGACAACTTGATGATGAGGACCCGGAGGTCCTTGGCCATGGCCACCAGCATCTTGCGCATGGAGGCGGCCTGCTGGGCCTCCTTGGTGTCGAACTGGATGCGATCCAGCTTCGTGACGCCGTCGACGATCCGGCCGACCTCGGCGCCGAACTGGAGCTCGAGCTCCTCGATCGTGACGCCGGTGTCCTCCACCGCGTCGTGGAGCAGCGCGGCGGCCACGGTGACGTCGTCGAGGCCCAGGTCGGCGACGATGCGGGCCACGGCCAGCGGGTGGGCGATGTAGGGCTCGCCGGACTTGCGGTTCTGGCCGCGGTGGGCGTCGGCCGACATCAGGTAGGCCTGGGTGATGAGCGCGGTGGACGCCTTGGGGTGCCGGGCCCGGAACGCGCTCAGCAGTGGCGCGACCTCGTCCGCCGGCGGGCGCTCGTTGCGCCTCCAGGGCAGGACCCGGTCGACCGTGGGCATCGCAGTGCCTCCGCTTTCCTCGCTAGGGCTCGACGAGCACGGAGCGCACGTCGCGCCCCTCCAGTCTCGCCCGTCCGTCGAGGAACCCCAACTCCAGGAGCACCCCGAGTCCGACCACCTCCGCTCCGAGCTGCTCGACCAGGGCGCAGGTGGCGGCGGCGGTGCCGCCGGTGGCGAGGACGTCGTCGATCACCAGCACCCGCTCGCCCGGCTCGGCGGCGTCCTGGTGGGCCTGGACCGAATCGGTGCCGTACTCGAGGTCGTAGTGGTGCTCGACGACCTTCCACGGCAGCTTGCCGGCCTTCCGGATGGGGATGAGCCCGACGCCCAGGCGCTCGGCGAGGGGCGCGGCGAAGAAGAAGCCGCGGGCCTCGACGGCCGCCACCTTGTCGATCGCCACCCCGTCCCACGTCTCCTCGAAGGCGTCGATCGCGGCGCGGAAGCCGGCCGGGTCACCGAGGAGCGGCGTGATGTCCTTGAACAGGATCCCGGGCTGCGGGAAATCGGGGATGTCACGCAGCAGGCTGCGGAGGATGTCTCGGTCGACCGCCATCCGACGAGGCTACGACCGGGCCCGGACGGGTCCGGTCATCGC
>JALYWQ010000066.1 GCA_030852625.1 Actinomycetota bacterium | reverse complement strand
GACCAGGCCCTCGGCCCTGATGGCGCCGACCCCGGCGGGCGAGGTGGCGACGTTGCGGCGGGAGGCGGGAGCGGGGTCGACCGAGGTTGCGGTGCGCTCCCGGCTGCCGTTCCGCCGTTGGACGGTGGTGGTGTGCATGGCCCCATCGTCGACCCCGATCCCTGACAGTCTGTGTCAGCGTCAGGACGGGTTCGTTGCCACCAGGGGGGATGGCTAGGTTGCCGCCCATGACCGACGCGCTCCCCGTGACCACCACCATCGAGGACGGCGTGGCCGTCGTGCGGCTCGACGACGGCAAGGTCAACGTCGTCAGCCACCAGCTCATCGAGCTCGTGCACGCCGGACTCGACCAGGCGCTGGCCGAGGCCCGCTCGGTGGCCATCATCGGCCGGGAGGGGAAGCTGTCAGCCGGCTTCGACCTGACCGAGATGACCGCCGGGATCGACCGCACCCGCGCCCTCGTCGGCGCCGGCGGCCGGATGCTCATGCGGATCTTCAACCACCCCCAGCCGGTGGTGCTCGGTGTGACCGGCCACGCGCTGGCCGCCGGCGCGCTGCTCGTGCTGTCCTGCGACACCCGCATCGGCGGCGAGGGGCCGGCCAAGATCGGCCTCAACGAGACGGCCATCGGCATGGGTCTGCCGCTCTACGCCATCGAGCTGGCCCAGGCCCGCCTCGCCCCCAGCCACCTCACCCGCTCCGCGGTGCAGGCTGAGGTCTACGACCCCACCGGTGCCCTCGAGGCCGGGTACCTCGACCAGGTGGTGCCGGCCGCCGACGTGGCGCAGGCCACGATCGAGGAAGCCCGTCGCCTCGGGCAGCTGAGCAGCAGCGCCTACGCCTACACGAAGGGCCTCGTGCGCCAGCCCATCGTGGACCGCGTGCTGGCCGGCCTCGATGCGGACATGGCCAGCATCACCGCGCCGAACACCTAGCCCGACGGGCTACGAGCGCCGGCCCAGCATGTAGGGCACGAGGGCCCGCACGAAGTCGGCGTCGGGTCCGGGCTCGGCCGCGGCGAAGGCGATCTCGAAGGCGTCGAGCGCGGTGTCGGCGATCCCCTGGGCGTAGGCCTTGGTGAACTCGATGCTGCCGTAGGCGTCGAGCAGGCGCCGCACCTCGTCGACCAGGTCGACGGTGCGCGACCCGCGATCGAGCGACAGGTAGTGGTCGACGGTGACCCGATCCGCACCGTTGGCCTCGGCGGCGAGGTGGATGAGGGGCAGGGTGCGCTTGCCCTCGAACAGGTCGCCGTCGATCTCCTTGCCGTACTCCCCCTCGTCGCCTTCGAGGTTGAGCAGGTCGTCCTGGATCTGGAAGGCGGCGCCGAGGTGGAAGCCGAAGCGCACCATCGGCCGCAGGTCGGCCTCGCCCTTCGACCCCAGCAGCGCGCCCACCCGCAGCGGGTGGATCGACGTGTACCAGCACGTCTTGTGCATGATCAGGTCGAGGTAGTCCTCCGGCGTCAGCCCCCGCACGTCGTCGTGTCGCCACCCGAGCTCGGTGGCCTGGCCCTCCAGGGTGCGAAGGGCCATCACCTCGAACTCGTCCTGGAGCCGGTCGCCGAGGTCGTCGGGTAGCTGCTGGGCGAAGTTGCGGAGCACCCGGTTGGCGAGGACCGCCAGCGCGTCTCCGGCGTTCAGCGCCAGCGCCGTTCCATACTCGGCCGACAGTGTTGGGCGTCCGCGCCGGCGCAAGCTCCCGTCGACGATGTCGTCGTGCACGAGGAAGGCGTTGTGCAGCAGCTCGATGGCCACCGCCGCCGGCATGGCACCACCGGCCGTCCCCCCGAACGCTCCTGCGGCGGCGAGGCACAAGGCCGGTCGGAGGGCCTTGCCGGGTCGGCTGGGGTACTCGCGGGCGACGCGGTAGAGCCACTGGTGCGGCTCGCCGTCCGGGATGACGTCGAGCATCGCCCGACGGACCGCTTGGTGGTGCGCGGCAAGCCGGTCCTCCACGAGGGTGGTCGGATCGACGGTGGTCACGGCTCGGCGTCCACGACGACCTCGATGGCCATCCACACCGCCGACGCTCCCCGCACCTGCACGGTGCTGCGGTAGATCCCGGGGGCCACACCGTCGTCGATGGCGATCTCCACGAGGAAGCCGCGGCTCGAACGGGCGGGAAGAGACTCGATCGACGACGGTTCGAAGTGCACGGTGCCCTGCAGGGTGGATCCATCGGCGGTGACCAGCGGCCCGCAACGAGGCGCCAACCCGTCGTAGGCATCGTCGGACCCGTTGTGCAGCCACATCTCGGTTCGAGTGCAACCCCCTGCGACGACGGGCACGGTGAGGGGATGGCTGGGGAGGAGTGAACCGTCTACCTCCAGGTGCACGCCACCGTCGACGGGATCCGGGGTGGTGCCCCGAACCCGTTGCATGGTGGCCGTGGTTCGCTCCACGAGGTCGGTCCAGAGCTCGAACCACGGGGTGATCGCACCCATCGCGTCCTCCGTGGCGGACAAGGTGTCGCTCGGCGCCTCTGCCGGATCCGCCGGTGTGAACTTCGGCACGGGTCCGTCGACGAGGTGCACGAGACGCTCCACCAGGGCGCCCGCGGCCCGCAGGCCCTCAGCCTGGATCTCGCCCAGGAAACGGGCCCCAGCCAGCGGATCGAGCGGAAACACTCCGAGCGCTTCCTCGTCCTCCGACCGCTCCTGTCCGCCGTCGAGCACTCCCGCTCCCTCGCTCCGCCAGCTCGATCAGCGAGCCGTGACCGGAGGTATGGTACGAGCTGCTGGGCGTGCGAGGCGGTGGGTGGTACGGGATGTCCGAGATCGACGATCTGCTCGAGCTCTACGGAGCGATCGACCGCGCCGTCACCGAGGACGACTCGCTGGCCCTTGTGCTCGCGCCGATCCTCGGCCCCTACCGCGGCGGCCGGGCCAACGGGTGGTACGCCAACGGGTACCTGCCGTGGCGCGAGGAGATCCGGGAACGGGCCGAACGACGCGAGGCCGCCGCCAGATCGAGAGCCGCGTCCAAGGCCAAGCCCCGCCGCATCGAGGTCAGCGGCGGCGACGTCCCCCAGGCGACCGATGCGACGGCCCACGCTGCGCCGCCTCCTCGTGCCGGCGGACCCCAGACCCTCGCCGGCCATGCCCTCGACGCCGCCGAGGCGATGAGTCGCCTCGCCGCCCTGCCGGTGGGTGATCGGGCGTCGGCCCGGCGCATGCTCGCCATCGCCGCCGCAATGCGGGTGTTCCCGGAGCTGAGCCCGGCGGGCACCCACCCGCATCACGCTCGTCGAGCCCTCGTGTTCAACCCCGAGTTCACGGGTCAGAGCATCGAGATGGCCGAGCACCGCGCGGTGCAGCTGCAGGAGCTGCTCCACAACGAGCTCCGTCAGCTCGACGACTGGTCGGCGGTCGTGCACAAGGCCTGCGACATGGGTTGGGCGCCGCCGGAGCTGCGGAGCCAGGCCGAGGCCAAGCCGTGCACGGGGCACCTCGTGTCGGTGCCGGATCCCGACGACCCGACCGACGCCGACCTCTGCACGGTGATCGCAGCCAGCTTCGAGGCACCGGACGTCACCTTCGAGCAGGCGCTCGCCTACCTCCAGCCCGAGAACTGGCCCGACGCCAGCGACCTGTGGTGCGTGATGAAGCGTGGCGCGGCAGCAGGCCCCGACAGCTGGATCTACGACGAGACGGTGAGCACCGACTGCGACGACCAGGTCCCCACCTGGAAGGTGAGCACCCAACTGCAGTTCTGGTTCTCCTACCCCGACAGCAACCACGCCCGCATCGAGTACGACCTCGCTCCCGGCCAGCCCGACGAGTTCGCCGACATCCTGGTCGACGAGGGCAGCCTCGAACTGGTCCGGCTGGCCCACGGCATCCGGCTCGACACCACCAAGCGGGTCCGCTTCGCCGGCTCGATGGACGGCGCGTGGCTGGCCATGTGGATGTGCGCGTCCGGCTATGGCGGTGTGCTCGAGGACGTCGTGTTCAACGCCGCCGAGAACAGCGCCAAGCCGACGAGCGTCAAGTTCCCCATCGACAAACCGAAGAAGCAGGTGCCTCCGATGACCCCACCGAAGAAGAGCGGGAGCAAGAAGGCCGCATCGGGCGGCGCTGCCGGCGACCCCACCTACGGGAGCACCGAGGAGGAGTCGCTCGACGACGTCATCGACGAGGCCGTCGGCATGGCGAAGGGCTACCTGGAGGACATGTCCAACACCTACCAGGCGTCGTACAAGAAGGTGAAGGAGGGCAAGTACAAGGTGGAGGAGGCCTGGGCCGACGGCATCTCGATGTGGTCGACGTACGTGTCCGGCATGGCCAAGGCGATGGACATCGGCGTGCGCGCGTCCAAGGCCTTCAGCAAGCCAGCGGCCGGAACCGAGGACCCGCAGGAGTGATGGACGGACTGTCGCGCACCGGCGAGGCGCTCGAGGGGTGGGGGCAGGCGGCGCAGGAGCTCGTGGCCGAGTGGACCAGCTACGCCTCCAAGCTCACCACGAAGACCGAGTCGGGGTCCTACGCGGCGGAGGACGGATCGGCCGACTTCGCCACCGGTCTGCAGCTCGTGGTGTCGAGCTTCATGAAGCTGGGTGTCGAGGCGCTCGACTCGATCTCGATCCTCACGGAGGAGGTCGACCCCGACGAGGACTCGGGGGTGTTCCTCACGTCACCGTCGGGCCAGGTTCGCACGCTCGCGATCCCGAACGACCTGGTGTCGGTCACCGGCACGACCCTTCCCGCCGCAAAGGTCACCCTGCACCCCGCCACGCTGAAGGCGGGTGAGCAAGTCTTCCGCCTCGAGGTGGCGACCAAGGGTGTGAAGGCCCGCATCTACGACGGCGAGGTCGTCGCCACCGCGACCGACGGAAGCACCGAGACCATCGCGGTGAAGGTCACCATCGGATGACCGACGTCCTCGGCACGCGGGCCGCAGCCCACGATGAGCTGCTCCTCCGAGCGGTCGAGGCGGTGAACCGCGGCGATCTCCGGGGGGCGCACGCGCTGGCGCAGGAGGTGCTGGCGGCCGACGCCGGGAATCTCGACGCCAGCACCCTCCTTGCCACCGAGAGCCAACCCACCGGGGAGGTCCGCCGGATCACGGTGATGTTCTGCGATCTGGTCGGTTCCACCTCGCTGTCGGGTCGCCTCGACCCCGAGCTGTACCGCGGCCTCCTGGCCCGCTACCGGAAGCTGGCCACCGAGCTGGTGGAGTCGGTCCACGGGGGTTCGGTGGCGAGCATCAAGGGCGACGGGATGCTGGCCCTCTTCGGCTACCCCTCCGTCCACGGCAACGACACCGAGCGAGCCGTGCGCTGTGGGCTCGAGATCGCCGCCGGCGTGCAGGAGCTCTCCGACCAGATCGCCCAGTCGATCGGCGAGCCCCTCGCCGTGCGGGCCGCCGTCCACCGCGGGCTGCTCTACATCGACCCCGAGCAGAACGACGTGTACGGCCTGGCCGCCAACGTCGCCGCCCGGCTGCAGGACCTGGCCAAGCCGGGAACAGTCGTGATCTCCGAGGACGTCCGGCGGCTGGTCAACCTGCGGTTCGAAACCGAGGCCGGAACGCCCCAGCTCGTGAAGGGGGTCGACGAGCCCCTGCAGCCCTTCCGGGTCATCGGCCCTCGGGCGGCCGGGAGCGCCATCGCCGTCCGCACCCCGATCGTCGGGCGCGGCCCGGAGCTGGCCCAGCTCCGGGCCCTCTGGGAACGGGCCTGCACCTCGGACGCCGCCACCGTCGTCGGCGCGTCGATCGTGGGCGAGGCCGGCATCGGCAAGACACGCCTCGCCGCGGCGATCATCGCCGATGCGCTGGATGAGGGCGCCACGGTCGTCGCCCTGGCCGGGTCGCCCGATCACCGGGAAGTCGGCTTCCACCCGGTCCGCACCCTGCTCGAGCTCCGGTCGCACGTCGGTTCCACCTCGAGCTCGGCGCAGCAGGTGCGACAGCTCGCCGAACACCTCGAGACGCTCGGATTCGCCGGGGACGACACGGTCCCCCTCCTCGCGCCCATCCTCGGCCTCGATCCCGAGGCCGGCTACACCGCGGCAACCTCCGACGCCAACAAGCTCACCGGCGAGATCGCAAAGGCGGCGGCCGAGTACGTGCTGGCGTGCCTCGGGGATGGCCCCGCGGTGTTCGCCGTGGAAGACCTCCACGACTTCGACGAGGCCTCGGCCGACCTGGTCGACCGCGTCCTTCGCAGCGGGCGTCCCCAGACGCTGGCGATCATCACCAGCAGGGCAGCACCCGCGAGGCAGACCGAGCAGATCGACCTCACCCCGTTGTCGAGGGACGCCTGCCTGGCCCTGATCGACGCCCTGGCTCCTGCCGGCGCACCGGTCCGGGTCGCTCGCGGCGAGCTCGTCGAACGCAGCGACGGCATCCCCCTGTTCATCGAGGAACTGGTTCGGAGCAGCGACCTCGAGCCCGTCGATGTCCGACATCGGCCCGCTCGCTCGTCGGCGAGCACGGTGCCCGACGTCCTCTACGAGCCGTTGATGGCACGGCTCCACGGGGCACCGAACGCCGCCGAGGTGGCCTCGGCGGCCGCCACCATCGGCCGTGACGTCGACGTGGACCTGCTGGGGGCGGCGGTCGGCCTGACGCAGGTCGAGCTCGAGCTGGCCCTCGACAGCTTGCTCGGTGGGCTGATCCTCGAACGCGTGGTGTACGAGCGACCAACGGTCCGGTTCCGCCACGAGCTGGTGAGGGAGGTGGCCTACGACCTCCTACCCCCGTCGCGCCGGCGCGAGGTGCACGCCCGTGTGGCCGGCATGCTCGTGGACGCGGCCGAGAACGAGGGTCGCTGCGACTGGGCACTGGTCGCGGGGCACTTCGAGCGAGCCGATCGGCTGGCTGAGGCCATCCGCGCGTGGCAGGAGGCGGCCCAGGCCGCCCGGCGCCGCGGGTCGGTAGGCGAGGCCCGCCTGCACCTGGGTCGAGCCATCGACCTCGTCGAACAGCTCCCGCACGGACCGGAGCGATCACAACGCGAGGTCGAGCTGCGGTTGCAACGGGGCTACCTCGCGTCATCCGCCGAGGGCATGTCGAGCCCCAGCGCCACCCTCGACTACGAGCGGTGCCTCGAGCTCACGCTCGAGGTGCCGCACGCCCCGAACATGGTCAGCACGCTGACGGCGATGTGGGGCTATTACACGTCCCGAGCGGAGATCCGCACCGCCCGACAGATCTCCGCCACGCTCCAGGCCCTCGTCGCCGAACCGTGGGGGTCGTTCTGGAGGCCCCAGAACATCGCCAGCTTTGCGATGCTCGACTGGTTCGAAGGCGACTTCGTGCGGGCGGAGGAGCAGCTCCAGCTGTCGATCGACCGGCTCTACGCCGAGGAGACCTTCGACACCGAGGCCACGAAGGCGTGGTACCTCCCCTCCCATCCGACCGTCGCGATGCACGTGCACCTGGCCATCGCCAAGTTCATGGTCGGCGACACCGTCGGCGCGGAGGTGCACCGCGAAGCGGCCACCCAGCTGGCCGACTCCCTGGAGTTCCCTCAGGGTCCCTGGAGCGGCGCCTACGCGCGCTGGCTGGTCGCGTGGATGGACATGGAGCAGGGGGCGCACGATCGATCGTTTGCCACCCTCGCCGAGCTCACCTCGATCGGGGAACGGCACGGGTACGACAGCTGGTCGCTCGTCGCGCTCACCCAGCATGCGGCCACCACGGGAGCTCGCGACCTCGGCCGGAGCGGTGCGGTCCTCACCCCTGGGATCGCGATGCTCTCGGCGCTCGTTGGAGCGTGGCAGATGGTCGACCTCCGCAGCTGCCTCACGATCTACCACACGGTGCTCGGCCACATGACACACGGAAGCGGTGACCTGAGCGCGGCGCGGGATCGGTACGAAGAGTCACTCGAGCTGGCCCGCAACACCGGCATGCGGTTCTACGACGCCGAGACGCTCCGGCTGCGAGCCCACCTCGCGGACAGCGACGCGAACGTGATCCAGGAGCTCCACGAAGCGCTGGACCTCGCCCGGTCGCAGGGGGCCAGTCCCTTCGAGCTCCGTATCGCGCTCGACCTCCACGATCTGCAAGGCACGGCGGCGCTCGACGTGCTCAGAACCGCCGTCGACGGCTTCCGGGCCGATGCCTCCTACGTGGAGCTCGACGAGGCTCGACGGCGCATCAACGCCGCGTGAGCCCACCTCGCCGCCGAGTCGCCATCATCGGCGGCGGCATGGCCGGGGTAGCCGCAGCCTGGCGACTCAGCGAACCCGGCTGGGAGGAGCAGTTCGAGTCGATCACGATCTTCCAGCGCGGCTTCCGGCTCGGTGGCAAGGGAGCCAGCAGCCGAGGGCAGCACGGACGCATCGAAGAGCACGGCTTGCACGTCTGGCTCGGCTACTACGACAACGCCTTCCGCCTCCTGCGCGAGTGCTACGCCGAGCTCGACCGCCCGCGCACGGACCCCTCGGCACCGATCCGGACGTGGCGGGATGCCATGCTCCCGGCCTCCGAAGTGGGGCTCGAGGACCGCTTCGAGGGTACGTGGCGGCACTGGCTGGGTTCCTTCGCCGTCAACGACCTTGAGCCGGGCGACCCGATCCTCGACGGCACCCGTCCCGGGATCGACGACCTCACCCGCACCGGCATCCAGCTCATCCTCGACTTCGTTCGGTCACTGCCCACCCTCGGCGACCCGCCGGCCGACCTCGTCCTCACGCCCTCGGCCCTCCCTCCGGCGCGGATCGATCCGCTCATCGAGGGAACCCACCTCGCCATCGTCGCCTCGCTCCTGGAGGCGCTCGGGCGCCTCGACACCGACGACGACACCGTCGGCGCGCTCGACCAGACCCTCGTGGGCATCCGCACCCAGCTCATGCACACCGTTGGCGCCGACCCGGCCCAACGTCGCATGTGGCACCTCGTTTCATTCCTCGCGGCCACGGTCCGCGGAATCCTCGCTGACGGGGTGCTGACCGACCCGGATGGCTTCAGGCGAGCCAACGAGGAGGAGTTCCTCGACTGGGCCATCCGGCACGGCGCGGACCAGGGGGGCGGGGAGTTCGCGTTCATGCGAGGGCTCTACGACCTCGTGTTCGCCCATGACGGTGAGCGGCGGAGCGAGCTCGGCGTCGGTGCCGGCACCGCAATCGCTGTGACCGTGAAGATGTTCTTCGAGTACCGCGGCGCCATCTTCTGGAAGATGGCGGCCGGGATGGGCGATGTGGTGTTCGCACCGCTCCACCAGGCCCTCGTGACTCGAGGCGTTCGGATCGAGTACTTCCATCGGCTCGACGAGATGGTCCCGTCCCCCGACGGCATGACGATCGAGGAGCTCCGGTTCGGCCGGCAAGCTCGCCTTCGCGATGGCGTCGAGCAGTACGACCCGCTCGTCCGGGTGCGAGGGCTGCCGTGCTTCCCCGATCGACCCGTTGTCGGGCAGCTCGACGCTGATCCCGCCATCGCAGAACAGCCCCTGGAATCGATCTGGTGCGACTGGCCGGACGCGGAGGCTCGAACGCTCCGCCACGGCGAGGACTTCGACGTTGCCGTCCTGGCCGTCCCGATCGACATGTTGCGCATCGTCGCGCCCGCCGTGATCGACCAGAAGCCTGCGTGGCGCCGCATGGTCAACGGGATTCCGACCACCGCCACGCTCGCGCTCCAGTTGTGGTTGCGGAAGGACGAGCCCTCGCTCGGGTGGGGATGGCCCGGCGTCACGGTGAGCGCCTACGAGCGTCCGCTCAGCACGTGGGCGTCCATGCCCCAGCTCATCGCCGTGGAGGACTGGCCCGCGGACGAGGCGCCGGGGGCCATCGCCTACTTCTGTGGGTCCTTCGACGCCCCGTGGCCACCGGACCGGCCGTGGCCGGAGTACCTCGCCCACCACCTGGCCCAGGCCACGGCGACGTCGGAGCAGTTCGTGACCCAGTGGCTCCCGCACCTGCTCCCGGGCTTGGCCGACGGGGACGGGTTCCGGTGGGACCTGCTGTGCGGGCCGCGGGATCCTGAGGCACCGTTGGACTCCCAGTTCGTGCGAATCAACGTCGACCCGTCGGACCGCTACGTGATGTGCGTCCCCGGCAGCGACCGCCATCGGCTCCGGGCCGATGAGAGCGGCTACGACAACCTGTTCCTGACCGGCGATTGGACCGACAACGGCATCAACGCCGGCTGCATCGAGGCTGCCGTGCTCTCGGGCCTGCAAGCGGCAAACGCCATCAGCGGCCGTTCGCGATACCACCGCATCACCGGGATGCTGCAGGGATAGCTCGCGGTTGAGCGGATCGGCAGATCAGCGGGCCCGGTGGACGAGCTCGGCCCGGTCGAGCACCTGGAAGCGGCCTCGGCTGAGGGCCACCAGGCCCGCCCCGACCAGGCCCTGGAGCACCCGGTTGGCCGTCGGCCGGGTGGTGCCGGCCATGGTGGCCAGATCGTCCTGGGTGAGCGGGATGACGCCGTTGTAGATGTCGTCGAGGTCGAGGAGCCGGCGGATCACCCGCTTGTCGGCGTTGTCGTAGAGGGCCTCGGCCAGCCGCTGCGAGAGGCGGCGCACCTCGGCAGCCAGCACGTCGATCAGCAGGCGGTCGATGCCGGGGTGGTCGCGCCGCAGGTCGGCGAAGGCGCTGCGGCTGAGCGAGAGGGTCTCCACCGGCTCGAGGGCCGTCACCGTGGCGGTGCGGCGCGAGGTCGGGTCGATGAGGGCCTGCTCACCGAAGGCGCCGCCGCGACCGTGGACGTTGATGGTGGCCACCGAGCCCGACGGTGTGGTGACCCGCACGGCGACCCGGCCCTTGGCGATGAGGTGGAACGTGTCGCCGGGGTCGCCCTCGCGCACGATCGCCTCGCCGCGGGCGTAGCGCCGACGGGGTGCGGTGGCCAGGACCGTGCGACGGTCGGCCTCCGACAGGCTGGCGAGCAGTTCGAACTCCATTGGGACCGAACCTACGACTGGTGGTGCGAACGACACTGTATCGCCGCGCACACAACGAGTGTCGTCCGCGACACATACGACGGGAGCGGCCCGGGCGCACGATGAGCTCGGCGGGCGACATCCGGGCGGACAAGCGGGTGGAAGCAAGCGGACGGCCCTGGCGGTCGGGCCGTCCGTCCGAGTCGGTCATCCGGTCACCTCGTGGACCGGATGGCCGCTCGGTCGGCCGCCGTCCGGCGGCCTGATCCCTCCACGAGGGGACCCGAGACCCGCTCCGAGCGGATCGGGGCCGCCGGACGGAGCGGTCGACCCCACCGGTTGGTCCAGGAACACCGGAGCAGGCAGGCTGCCCGGATGCAGACTCGGCTCCCCGGATGGCAAGGCCTCACCCTCGGCGCCGATGCGGAGGGCCCAGAGGACGGGCCGCCGGTGGTGCTGCTGCACGGCGGCGGCCAGACCCGGCACTCCTGGGCCGGCACGCTCCGCCAGCTGGGGGCGGGCGGCTGGCGGGCCTACAGCGTCGACCTCCGCGGCCACGGCGAGAGCGACTGGCCCGAGGACGGTGACTACTCCCTCAACGCGTTCGCGTCGGACATCACCGCCGTCGCCGAGTCGTTCGGCCGGCCCACCGCGCTGGTCGGCGCGTCGCTCGGCGGCATGTCCTCGCTCGTCGCCGTCACCCGCGCCGCCGACCAGGCCGGGCTCACGTCGAGCCTCGTGCTCGTCGACATCGCCCACCGCATGGAGCAGCAGGGCCGCGACCGCATCGGCGCCTTCATGAACGCCAAGCCCGAGGGCTTCGAGTCGCTCGACGAGGTGGCCGACGCCATCGCCGCCTACAACCCGCATCGGCCCCGGCCGACCGACCTGTCCGGCCTGTCGAAGAACCTGCGCCAGCGCGAGGACGGTCGGTGGGTGTGGCACTGGGACCCCCGCTTCCTCACCGGCATCCGGGGGTCGATCGACGAGACCAGGGCGTCCGAGTTCGCCGGCAAGCCGGGCGCCCTCGAGACGGCGGTGCGCTCCCTCACCGTCCCCACGCTGCTCGTACGAGGCCGTTCGAGCGACCTGCTCAGCGAGGAAGCGGCCCAGGAGTTCCTGCAGCTGGTGCCCCACGCCGAGTTCGCCGACGTGGCCGGCGCCGGGCACATGGTGGCCGGCGACCGCAACGAGGTGTTCAACCAGGCCATCCTCGGGTTCCTCGACCGGCACCGGCCGGCCTGACCCCACCGCCCCGGCCGACCCGTCCCCCGATCCGCGCTAGGACGGGGGGATGTACGACGAGATCCTGTTCGAGGTCGACGACCCGGTCGCCACCATCACCCTGAACCGGCCCCAGGCCCTCAACGCCTGGACCCCGCACATGGAGCGAGAGGTGATGGACGCCGTCGGGCGGGCCGAGCGCGATCCGGGCGTCGTCGGGATCATCATCACCGGCGCCGGCCGGGGCTTCTGCGCCGGCGCCGACATGCAGGTGCTCAAGGAGATCCAGGACCGCGGGCCCGCCGACGGCTACGACCGGGGCGCCGAAGCCAAGGCAGTGCCCGGCGACCCGTCGTGGGGTGACGACCTCCGCGGCACGTACACGTACCTGATGTCGGTGCCGAAGCCGATCATCGCCTGCATCAACGGCGCCGTCGCCGGGATGGGCCTGCCGATCGCGCTGTGCTGCGACCTGCGCTTCATCGCCGAGGAGGCCGTGGTGCTCACGGCCTTCGCGGAGCGGGGCCTCATCGCGGAGTGGGGCCTCAGCTGGCTCCTCCCCCGCCTCGTCGGCCCGTCGGTGGCCCTCGACCTGCTCTTCTCCAGCCGCAAGGTGCGGGGCCCCGAAGCCGTGGCGCTCGGCATCGCCAACCGCTGCCTGCCGGCCGACCAGTTGGTGGCCGAGGCCCGGGCCTACCTCACCGACGTCGCCGCCAAGTGCTCGCCGGCCTCGCTGGCGGTGATGAAGCGGCAGGTGTACCAGCAGATGCACGACGGGCTCGGCCCGGCCGAGAAGGAGTCGATCCTCCTCATGCTCGAGAGCTTCGAGCGGCCCGACTTCCGCGAAGGCGTGGCGGCCTTCCAGGAGAAGCGCCCGCCGAGCTTCCCCCGCATCGGCTCCTGAGCCCCCCGATCGGACGAATTCGATCCCCTGGGGGTTCAGGATCGGCCGACCTGGGAACAACGAGCGTGGCGCTGGTGCCAACGGCACGTCGAGCCTGACCGGTAGGTTGGGTGATCCTGTCTGCGAGAACGATGAGGCTGCTGACCCGAACGATGACGACCGAGGAGCGTGAGGTCGAGCGGGCCGAGGAGCACGACCGGTTCACGCGCCTGCGCGAGACCGGCGACCCGAAGCTTCGCGGCGAGCTCATCGAGGACTACCTCTGGCTGGCCCGCCACCTGGCCCGCCGGTTCCAGGGGCGCGGCGAACCGTCCGACGACCTCTTGCAGGTGGCCAGCTTCGCCCTCGTGAAGGCCGTCGACCGCTTCGATCCGCAGCAGCACGTGCGGTTCTCCACCTTCGCGATGCCCACGATCCTCGGGGAGCTGCGCCGGCACTTCCGTGACCGCACGTGGTCGATGCGGGTCAGCCGCCGGCTGAAGGACCTCCACCTGGAGCTTCGCTCGGCCACCGAGTCGCTGACCCACGAGCTCGGGCGATCGCCCACCGTGGACGAGCTGGCCGACGCCCTCGACACCACGGCGGAAGAGGTGCTGGAGGCCATGGAAGCCGGGGCCACCTACCGCGCCGGCAGCATCGACCAGGGCCCTCCCGGTGGCGACGGCGACGAGGGCATCATCCCGCCCACCGACCACGAGGAGCTCGAGTCCACCTCCGAGCGGATCGACGTGGAGCAGGCCCTCAAGTCGCTGTCGAAGCGCGACCAGCGGGTCCTGCACCTCCGGTACCACCTCGACATGACGCAGTCCGAGATCGCCGAGCACGTCGGCGTCAGCCAGGTCCACGTGTCCCGCATCCTCCGCTCGTCGCTGGCCACGTTGGCCGAGCACCTCGACGTGGAACCCCCGGAGGTCGACGATGAGCCGGTCTGACCACCTCCGGGCCGGGGTACAGGGCTGCCCACGAGCCGAGGGAGGCCCCATGTCAGCGAGGTCGATGCGATCGGGACAGGGGGCACCCTTGTGTAGCCTGCCTGCGCCGGCCACCGCCGGAACCGTGGGCGAAGGACGTGGAGCACGAAATGTCAGCAGCATCGTCAGGGTTCGCCATCGAATCGCAGCGAACGGGTTCGGACACCGCGATCACCGTGCGCGGGGAGCTCGACCTCAGCACCTCGCCGGCCCTGGCATCGGCGATCACCGAGGCCGCAGCGAGCGACCCGGAGACCGTCACCCTCGACCTCGGCTCGATCACCTTCATCGACTCGTCGGCGCTCCGAGTGCTCGTGAACGCCGGGCGCGAGCTGGGCTCGGCGGGCAAGGCGCTCCAGATCGGGCCCCGATCCACGGTCGTCAGCCGGGTGCTGGCCATGACCAACCTCGACACGCAAGCCGAGTCCTTCCGGCTCCTGCCCGACGATTGATCGAGGCCTGAGCATGGCCGTCGATTCGATGACCCTCGACACCGAGATGCAGTTGGTGCTCCCTGCTGAGCCCCAGCTCCTCCGGATCGTGCGACTGGTCGCCAGCGGTCTGGCCTCGCTCGCCGGCGGCGACCTCGACGCCGTCGAAGAGGTGCGAGTGGCGGCTGACGAGCTGGTGGCCGCCCTCATGGAGGCCGGCGCCGGCAACGACGTCACCATCAACCTGCAGCTCCGGGGTGGGCTCCTCGCCATCGACGCCGCCACCGACCTGCCGGCGGGCAAGGAGCTCCAGATCGACCCCCTCAGCGATCGGATCCTCGACACCGTGGCCACGCGTCACGAGTGGCGCACCGAGGACGGTCGGGCTCACGGCATCGTGGAGCGCTCGCTCCACTAGCGGTTGCTCGTGGCGGACGCCTCAGCGGCCGCCGCTCACATCGAGCAGGGCACCGGTGACGTACGACGCGGCGTCGGAGCAGAGCCACGCGATCGCCTCGGCGATCTCGGGGGGCTGACCCGGGCGCTGCATCGGGATGCCCGC
>JALYWQ010000065.1 GCA_030852625.1 Actinomycetota bacterium | reverse complement strand
GGTCAACGCCGACGGCGACCTCTACACCCGAGAGGCACTCGCGGTGGACTGGTCGCTGAGCGCGGTCGATGCCCTCGCCGAGGCGCCCGACGCCACCCCGCCCGAGCTCGTGCAGGAGATCGACGAGTGGACGCCGGGTCGCGAGAGCAAGCCGGCCCTCGTCGCCCTCTGGCCATGGTCGCTGGCGGTGGTCTTCCCCGTGCTCGGCACCGTGCTCGGCTTCCGAGCCGTGAAGCGCCGAGCCCCGGGCAAGACCGTGAGCCGGTACATGTTCCTCACCCTGCTCGGTGTGCTCACCACCACGCAGCTGGCGTTTCTCTTCCTGCCGTCGGTGGTGGCCCTCGGGATCGCCATGTACCAGGTGCGCAAGTGGGAGACGCAGAACGCGGTGGTCACCGGCGACCCGAGCACCGGCGAGGTCATCGAGGCCGATGTCGTGGACGCCGACGTCGTGGACGCTGAGGTGGTCGACGCCGAGGTGGTCGAGGCTGACGTCGTCGACGGGCCCCGCACCGACACCGACGACGCGTGACCCGCTTCAGCGACGACACCGCGGTCACCGCCGCGGGCGAGGGGCGCTACGAGGCCCGCATCGACCAGGGCTGGTGGATCGAGCGGGGCCCGAACGGCGGCTACCTCGCCGCCATCGTGCTGCGGGCCATCCTCGAGGAGGTCGCCGAGCCGGCGCGCCGGCCCCGCTCCCTCACCCTCCACTACCTGCGCCCGCCCCAGGTGGGCCCGTGCGAGGTGGAGGTCACCGTGGAGCGGGCCGGGCGGGGTGTGTCCACGGTGTCGGCCCGCCTCCGCCAGGACGGCCGCGACTGCGTGCTCGTCCTCGCCGCCCTCGGCCTCGATCGTGAGGGTGCGGCGTTCGACGACCTCGAGATGCCCACGGTCCCGTCGCCCGGCGACGTCGGCCCCCGCGCCGCGGTGCCCATCGCCATCGGTGAGCGCTACGACACCCGTCCCGCCATCGGCGGCATGCCGTTCGAGCTCGGTGACCGGGCCCAGACCGGCGGCTGGATCCGCACCGTCGACGACGATCCGCTCGACGCCGTGCTGATCGCGGCCCTCACCGATGCCTGGCCGCCGGCGGTGTTCACCCGAGCCACCACGCCCATCGGTGTGCCCACCGTCGACCTCACCATCCACTTCCGTCATGCCCCGCCGCCCCCCGTCCCGGGCGAGCAGCCGTGGGCCCTCGTGGAGTTCCGCACCACCACATCGGCCGACGGGTTCCTCGAGGAGGACGGCGAGGTGTGGACGCCCGACGGCATCCTGCTGGCCCAGAGCCGCCAACTCGCCGTCGTCGTCGCCCCAGGCTAGAACCGACCCCACGACCACAGGGGAGGGTTCATCGTGGCCTGGGACTTCTCGACCGAGCCGGAGTTCGAAAAGAAGCTCGAGTGGATGCGGGGGTTCGTCCGCGAGGAGATCGAACCGCTCGAGACGCTCGACCTCGACTACCCGACCCTCCAGCAGGCTGTCGCGCCCCTCAAGGAGCAGGTGAAGGCGCAGGGCCTCTGGGCCGCCCACCTGCCGAAGGAGCTCGGGGGCGGCGGGTTCGGCCAGGTGAAGCTCGGTCTGATGCACGAGATCCTCGGCCGCTGCGTCTACGCGCCGGCGATCTTCGGCAACAACGCGCCCGACTCGGGCAACAGCGAGCTGCTGGCCGAGGGTGGCACGGAGGAGCAAAAGGAGCGCTGGATGAAGCCGCTCCTCGCCGGTGAGATCCGCTCGGCCTTCTCGATGACCGAGCCCGGCGCCGGCGCCGACCCCACGCTGCTCGTGACCCGCGCCGAGCGGGACGGCGACGAGTGGGTCATCAACGGCCACAAGTGGTTCACGTCGAACGGCTCCACCGCCGACATCCTCATCGTGATGGCCGTCACCAACCCCGACGTGCACCCGTACCAGGGCAGCTCGATGTTCGTGGTGCCCACCACCACGCCCGGTGTCGAGATCGTGCGCGACGTGCCCACGATGGCCGAGCCCCACCACGTCACCGGCCAGTTCGGCGGCCACGCCGAGATCAAGTACCGCGACGTGCGCATCCCGTTCGACCACATCGTGGGCGGCGAGGCGGGCATCGGGCAGGGGTTCGTGCTGGCCCAGAAGCGCCTCGGCCCCGGTCGCATCCACCACGCCATGCGCTGGTTGGGCCAGGGTCAGCGGGCCTTCGACATGCTCTGCGAGCGGGCCCTCTCGCGCTACACGCACGGGTCGACCCTCGCCGAGAAGCAGATGGTGCAGGACTGGATCGCCACCTCGGCCACCGAGATGCAGGCCGCCCGCCTCCTCACGCTGCACGCGGCCTGGAAGATGGACCAGGTGGGCGCGTCACAGTCCCGGGTCGAGATCGCCATGATCAAGTGGTGGGGCGCCAAGGTGCTCTACGAGGTGATCGACCGGGCCATCCAGATCCACGGCAGCCTCGGTTTCACCACCGACCTGCCCCTCGAGTCGATGTACCGCCACGCCCGGGCGGCCCGCATCTACGACGGCCCCGACGAGGTGCACAAGGTCACCATCGCCCGCCAGGTGCTGAAGGGGTACTCGCCGGCCGAGGTGCCCAGCGAGCACGTGCCCACCCGTCGGGAAGCGGCCATCGAGAAGTTCGGCGACCTCCTCGACGTCGGCGCCCTGAACGCCTGATCCCAACCAACGTCTGTGATGGCTCAGGTTCGCCATCCGGGCCTGAGCCAGCACAGACGTTGGTGGTTGGCCCTCAGGAGGTGACGACGGCGGACACCGAGCTCTCGTAGATCGACGTCGACTCGATCCGTGCCGCGAGGTCGGGCGCCGCTTCCCCGGGGTCGACGACCAACGGCTGCTCGAGCACGTGCACGGTGATCTCGTACTGGTGGGCGCCGGTCCCCGCGGCCGGGCACGGGGCCAGGTAGCCGGCCACGCCGGTGGCGTTGACCTGCTGTGCAGCGCCCTCGGGAACCCCGCCCTCACCGAAGCCCAGGACGACGGGGTCGATCCCCGTCACGATCCAGTGGACGGAGCCGGCCTCGGCCAGCTCCCGCATCACGATGGTCACCTCGGCGCCGGACGGGGGAGCCGTCCACGTCAGCGGCGGCGACACGCCGGCCCCCGCGCAGGTGTAGGCCGGTCCGAGCTCGCCCCCAGGGGCGAAGCCGTCGCTCGACACCACGAAGGCCGGAGCCTCGCCGCCCAGCATCGGTTCGCTGCCCTCCTGGCTCCCCACGGGTCCGATGGCCTCGGAGGAGGTCGGCGCCCCGCTGGTGGTCGTGTAGTCCGGGTCGATCGGCGCCAGCGTGCGCCCGTCGTCGGTGGCGCACGCCGTGACGGCCAGCCCCGTCGACAGGGCGGCCAGGGCGAGCAGCAGGGAGCGAGCCGGGCGCAACACGACGTCCAGCATGGTCTACGCCGGTAGTGTTCGCGGGACACCCATGGATGCCAGACCCCGGAACCTGCGGGCCATGCTGTCGGAGGCCAAAGACCTCTCCGAGCTGATGGTCGACCTGGCCTACGCCGCCCTCTACTTCGGCGACCCCGACATGGCCGAGGAGATCGACGGCCTCGAGGACAAGATGTCCGACCTCGTCCACGAGATGCGGGCCGTCTCGGTGCTCGCGGCCCGGCACCCGAAGGAGGCCGAGGCCATGGCCTCGGTGCTCCAGGTGATCAGCTCGATCGAGCGGATCGGCAACTCCGCCGTCGACATCGCCCGCATCGTCACCCATCGCCTCGGGATCCCCCGGGAGCTGGTAGCCGACCTCTCCAACGCCGAGGAGGTGTCGCACCGGGTGCGGATCCGGGACGGCAGCCACCTGGCCCGCCGGCCGCTGGCCGCCCTCGAGCTGCCGGTGCAGACCGGCATGCGGGTCGTGGCCATCCGGCGGGAACGGGAGTGGATCACCGACGTCGACGGCGATGCCATCTGCCTCCCGGGTGACGTGATCTTCCTGCGTGGCTCACCGGCCGGGATCTTCCGCCTCCGGGAGCTGGCCGCGGCACCCAACTGGGATCCGCCCGTCCCGCCCGAGGACGGCACCTTGTCCGACCTCGATCGGGCCGTCGACGTGCTCGTCGAGATGAAGAACATCTCCGAGGTGGCGGTGGGCCTGGCCTACTCGGCCCTGGTGCTGCGCGACCAGGGCCTGGCCGCCGAGGTCCGTCACCTCGAGGACCGGCTCGACGAGATGAAGGACCGGC
>JALYWQ010000052.1 GCA_030852625.1 Actinomycetota bacterium | reverse complement strand
ACGACCGACTCCTGCACCTCGTCGCGCACGATGGCCGACCCGAGGGTGGGGGCGATGACCGCCTTCTTTCCACGGAGGTCGTGCTGGCCGAGGTCGCGCTCCCAACCGTCCACCTTGGGGAGGCTGTACGGATCGCGCCGGTCGAAGCCGGCGCACACGTCGTAGAACCGGGCCACGTCGCGCACGGAACGGGACATGCACCCGGTGACCACGGTGAGGGGCGAGATCATCGTGCGAGGGCCGCGCGGGATGCGGCCGGCGGTGCCCTTCATGCCGACGAGCCCGTTGAAGGCGGCCGGGATGCGGATCGAACCGCCGCCGTCGCCAGCGGTGGCGAGCGGGAGCAGGCCGCCGACAACAGCGGCGGCCGAGCCGCCCGACGAACCACCTGCGGTGCGGCCGTGCTGCCACGGGTTGTGCGTCGTGCCGTTGAGCCGCGTCGTGCTGACGTTGAGCCCGCCGAACTCGCTGGCCGTGGTCATGCCGGTGAGGACCGCGCCGCCGCGCTCCGCCAACCGGGACACCAGGGTCGAGGTGTAGGTGGCGATGCGATCCTTGAACACCAACGACGCCTCGGTGGCCGGCCACCCGGCCACGTTGTCGAGCTCCTTCACGCCCGTGGGGACGCCACCGAACGGGAGCGAGACGTCGGCCGCCGCGGCCGCGGCCCGTGCCCGATCGGCATCGACGAACGACACCGCGTTGATCTCGCTGGCCTCGATGGCCGCGAGCACGGCCTCGAGCTCCTCGGCCGGCGATCGCGCGCCGGATCGGAAGGCGTCCACGAGCGAGCAGGCGTCGCCCAACCACGGGGTGTCGGTCATGGGTTGGGAGTATGCCCGAACCGCCCCGCTAGCTTCGGCGGCCGTGGACGCGACCGAGTGGCTGGGGCTCCAGCCGACGCACAACCCGATGCGCTGGATCCTGCCGGTCACCCCGGGGATCTCGGCCGGCGGCCAGTTCCTGTTCGGCGGGTGCGGCCTCGGCGCGGCCATCGCCGCCCTCGAGGGCAGCTCGGGCCGACCGGTGGTGTGGGCCGCCGCGCAGTACCTGTCGTACGCCCCGCCGCCGTCGATCGTCGACATCGACGTCACCATCGCCGTCGCCGGCAAGCAGATCACCCAGGCCCGCGCCGTGGGCCACGTGGGCGACCGCGAGATCCTCACCGTGAACGCCGCCCTCGGCCATCGGGAGCTCGACGCCGCCGGCACCTGGGCGACCATGCCCGACGTCCCGCGACCCGACGAGTGCGATCGACGCCTGTCCCGCTTCCCGGAGCGGGAGTCGATCATGGATCGCATCGACGTGCGGCTCGCGAACGCCCGGGGCTGGGACGAGATCGACGGCAACCCGTCGCCCGACGGCCGCAGCGCGCTGTGGGCCCGCCTCCCCGACGTGCTCGACATGTCGGCCGCCACCTTGGGCATCCTCGGCGACTACGTGCCGTTCGGGATCGGCCAGGCCCTCGGCCGCCTCGGCGGGGGGAACAGCCTCGACAACACGCTGCGGATGGGCACCCTCGTGCCCACCGAGTGGGTGCTGCTCGACATCCGTGTGCACGCCGTCGTCAACGGCTTCGGCCACGGCGTGGTGCACCTCTGGGCCGAGGACGGCACCCTCCTCGCCATGGCCAGCCAGTCGACCATCGTGCGCTTCTGGCAGGAGGAGCCCACCCTCCCCGCCGACAAGCAGTAGGCCCGGTAGGCACAGAACTAGAACACGTTCTAGTGTGCTCCCGTGGATCGCTACGAGGGACGCACTGCACTGATCACGGGGGCCGGGTCGGGCATCGGCCGGGCCACCACGCTGCGGCTGGTGGAGGAGGGGGCCAGCGTGCTGGCCGTCGACATCTCGCCCGACGGGTTGGCGACCACGATCGCCGAAGCCAAGCGGCCCGAGGCCATCACCGCCTTCCCGGGTGACGTGTCGGACCCGGCGTTCGCGCCGCAGGCCGTCGAAGCCGCGGTGAACCTGAACGGCCGGCTCGACACGTTGGTCAACGGCGCCGGCATCCTGCGGTTCGAGCACAGCCACGAGGCCCAGCTCGACACCTGGAACAAGATCCTCACCGTCAACCTCACCGGCACGTTCCTGTTCTGCCAGGCCGCCATCGTCGCCATGGTCGGGGCGGGCGGCGGCGCCATCGTCAACATCGCATCTACCGCGGCGTTGGCCGGCCACCCGTGGGCGGCGGCCTACTCGGCGTCGAAGGGCGGCGTGCTGGCACTCACCCGCACCCTGGCGGTGGAGTACGCCAAGCAGGGGCTGCGGGTCAACGCGGTGTGCCCGGGGTCGATCCAGACGCCGATCACCGACGAGTTCCACCTCCCCGATGGCGCCGACAGCCGCCTGCTGCACCGCATCATGGCCATCACCGGCATGGCGCCGCCGTCGGTGATCGCAGCGGCCGTTGCCTACCTCGGCAGCGACGACGCCTTCCACGTCAACGGGGCCGACCTCCGGATCGATGGGGCCACCCACTCGTGAGCGCCGCCGAGCCGCTCCGCTTCTGCTACTCGGCCACCTTCTCGCCACCCGAGGATCTCGTGGCGATCGCCAAGGCCGGCGACGAGTGCGGCTGGGACACCCTCACGCTGTCCGACCACCTCATCAACCCGGTCGAGACCCGTTCCACCTACCCGTACACCAAGGACGGGAAGCGCCGCTGGGAGATGGGCACGCCGTGGCCCGACCCGTGGGTCACCGTCGGTCACCTGTCGGCCGTCACCACCAGCCTCCACTTCCTCACCACCGTCTACATCCTCCCGGCCCGCACGCCGGTGGCGGTGGCCAAGCAGGTCGGCACCGCCGCAGTGCTCTCGGGCAACCGGGTCCGCCTCGGCATCGGCATGGGTTGGATGGAGGAGGAGTTCGACCTCATGGGCACCCCGTTCAAGCAGCGGGGCAAGCGGGCCGACGAGATGCTCGAGGTGCTCGAGAAGCTCTGGACCGGCGAGGTCGTCGAGCACCACGGCGAGCACTTCGACATCCCCGCCCTCGAGCTGCTGCCGGCGCCCACCGAACGGGTGCCGGTCTACGTCGGCGGCGTCTCCGACATCGCCCTGCGCCGGGCCGCCCGCCACGACGGCTGGGTCAGCGACCTGCACTCCATCGAGGAGCTCCGCGAGATCCGGGCCAAGCTCGACGGCTACCGCAAGGAGTACGGCCGGGACCACCTGCCGTTCTCGGTGTTCGGCTCCGCCCGCGACGCCTGGGACATGGACGGCTACCGGCGTCTCCACGAGGCCGGCGTCACCCACCTCGTCACGATGCCCTGGTACTTCTACGCCGGGGCCGATGCCGACCTGGCCGGCAAGGTGGACGGCATCAAGCGCTTCGCCGACGACGTCATCGCCAAGTGGTGAAGTTCGCGCTCTAGCCTGACGGGCATGGATGCCGTGGTCGAGGAACCTCCCGAGGACCCCGACGACTGGACCGAGGAGGAGTGGGTCGAGTGGCTGGCCAACGCGCCGCCCGACCCCGAGACCGGTCGGGCCCACCCGCTCACCCGGATGGCCTCGTCGCCCAGCGGCACCACGCTCGGCGCCGCCATGCTGGGCCTCGAGCAGGCCATCTACGGCGAACGGGCCAAGGCTGAGATCGTGGCCGTGGCCGACGACCCTGGTGAGGGCCTGGACGATCCGATCGACCTCGACCTCGACGACCCGAGCGCCAGCCGCATCCGCCTCGCCGACGACGAGTAGCGGCGCCCGCCAACCCGCGGACTGCGGAGCCATCCCGGTCCTGCCATGATCGCCAGATGGACCAGCGCTATGGCATGACCATCCCGTTCGATGGCCTCCACCTCCACGAGCAGCGGGACTGGATCGTGGAGCTCGCCGACCTCGGCTACACCGACGTGTGGTCGGCGGAGTCGAACGGGGCCGACGCCTTCACGCCCCTCGCCCTCGCCTCGGTGTGGGCGCCGTCGCTCCGGCTCGGCACGGCGATCGTCCCCGCGTTCACCCGGGGCCCAGCGTGCATGGCCCAGTCGGTGGCGTCGCTGGCCGATGCCGCGCCGGGACGGTTCGCCTTCGGGATCGGGACGTCGTCGAACGTGATCGTCGAGGGGTGGAACGGCATCCCCTTCGACTCGCCCTACCAGCGCACCAAGGACATGGTGGCCTTCCTGCGGTCGGCGCTGGCCGGCGAGAAGGTCACGATGGAGACGCCGTCGTTCAAGGTGAAGGGCTTCAAGCTCGGGGTGCGCCCCAAGGAGCCGGTGCCGATCCTCATCGCCGCGCTCCGGGAGGGGATGCTGAAGCTGGCCGGCCGGGACGGCGACGGCGCCATCATCAACTGGTTGTCGGCCGACGACGTCCGCACGGTCGCGCCGATCGTGCAGCAGGCCGGTGACGGTTCGCCGAAGGAGGTGGTGGCCCGGATCTTCGTCGCCCCCACCGATGACGCCGACACCGTGCGGGCCATGGGCAAGTTCGCCATCGCGGCCTACCTCAACGTGCCGGTGTACGCCGCCCTCCACCACTGGCTCGGGCGCGGCGACGCGTTGAGCGAGATGTGGCGGCTCTGGAAGGAGGGCGACCGGCAGGCCGCCCTCGCTGCGATCCCCGATCAGGTCGTCGACGACCTCATCGTGTGGGGCACCCCGGAGCAGTGCCGCGAGCACATCGCCCGCTACGTGGAGAACGGGGTGACCACGCCGGCGCTGGCGATCCTGCCCTTCGGGGTCGACACCCGTCAGGCCATCCGCGACCTCGCCCCGCGCTGACGTGCGAGGCCGGGGCGCCGCACTCGTCGCGCTGGCTGCGGCCGGCCTGCTCACCTCCGGCCTGGTC
>JALYWQ010000046.1 GCA_030852625.1 Actinomycetota bacterium | reverse complement strand
CCGGCCTGTCGCTCGCAGGTGAGCTCACCCGGTGTCGGCCGTTGGCCCTCGATGGTCGTGTCGGTGGTGGGGATGGTGCAGGCGTACCCCACGCCGCCGCGCAGTACCCGGCTCTCGACGACCGCTGTGCCGATCACGATGTCGATCCGCCGGTCGGGCGGCGACTGGGCGACCACGATCGTGGAGCCCTGCTCACCGCTGAAGGTCACCCGGAACGTGGAGGTGGCGCCGACCGCGGCCAGCTCCAGGACCTCGATGACCTCCTCGTCCAGGCCGGCCGCCTCCGCCGCCTCGCGGATCTGCGCCGTGCGCTCGTCGGCCACCGACGGCCCGTCGTCCCCGCCGCAGGCGGCCAGCGAGGCCAGCAGCCCGACGAGGGCTGCCGTCACGGTCGTCGGCGTCGAGCGGCGCGGCACGGGCGGAGCGTAACGACCATGGTCGAGCGGTCGGACGATGGGGGTACCGTCGACGCGGTGGACGACGCCGACGACATCTTCGAGCTCCTGCTCGGCGAACCGGCAGCCGCCGACCCCGGTGAGGCACCGGCGCCGGCCGACCCGGTGCCTGTCGAGCCGGAGCCGAAGCGCCGGTCGATCCTCGTGGGTGTCGCCGCGGGCCTGGGCGTCGGGCTGTGCGCCGTGGCCATCGCCTTCTCGATCGTCGCCATCCCCATGTACACGCTGGCGTCGTTCGAGCCGGGCCAGGGCCTCCAGCGCGACACCGTCCGCACGGGGCTCCTGGTGGTGGCCCTGCCGTTCGGGCTCCTCGTTGGCCTGGCCACCGGCATCACCGTCGGCATCTGGAAGGCCCGGGGCGGGCACCTGCCCCGAGACCGCACCCCGATCCACAACTAGCAGGGTGCGGACGGGCAGGGTCGATCCGGACGAATGGGTCGGTAGGATCCGCCGGATGGAGACCCCTCGCTCCGGGCCGCTCTGCCTGCTCACCATCCACGCCCACCCCGACGACGAGTCCTCGAAGGGTGCCGGCAGCGTGGCTCGCTACCACACCGACGGGGTGCGCACGGTCCTCGTCTGCTGCACCGGTGGCGAGGAAGGCGACATCCTCAACCCGGCCATGGACCGCGACGAGGTGCGGGCCGACATCGGCCGCGTCCGCCAGCAGGAGCTCGACCGGGCCGCCGCCATCATCGGCTACGACGAGGTCGTGATGCTCGGCTACCGCGACTCGGGCATGCCCGACAGCGAGGCCAACAAGAACCCCGAGGCCTTCGCCAACGCCCCCCTCGAGGAGGCCGTCGACCGCTTCGTCGAGATCCTGCGCCGGGAGCGGCCGCAGGTGGTCGTCACCTACGACGACGAGCAGAAGTTCTACCCCCACCCCGACCACCTGCGGGTCAACGAGATCACGCAGCCGGCCGTCGACGCCGCCGCCGATCCCGGCTACAAGCCCGAGCTGGGCGAGCCGTGGCAGGTGTCGAAGATCTACTTCTCGGTGTGGTCGAAGAAGCGGATCCTCGCCAGCCACGAGAAGTACGTGGAGCTCGGCCTCGAGTCGCCCTTCAGCGAGGAGTGGCTGGCCCGCCCGGGCCAGGACGATCGGATCACCACGTCGATCGACCTCGTCGGGTACAACCACATCCGCCTCGACGCCCTGCTGGCCCACGCCACCCAGATCGACCCCGAGTCGCCGTTCTGGTTCGGTCTGCCCCGCGAGGTGTCGGAGTCGATCCACCCCTACGACGATTACGTCCTGGCGTGGACGGTGCCCGGCCTCGAGCTGCCGGCCACCACGGTCGACGAGCCCGAGACCGACCTCTTCGCCGGCGTGCGGCAGCCGGCCAACGCGTCGTAGCCGGGTCGATGGCGGCGACGGTGCTCACGGCCGAGTGGCTGTCCCTGCTGGCCGAGGCCGGAGGCGGGTTGCCGGAGTTGCCCGGCGCTTCGGGCCGTCTCCGCCACGACGTGACCGGCGGTCCTGACGGCGAGATCAACTACGTCGTCACCTACGCCGACGGACGCATCGCCGGCACCGAGCTGGGCAAGGTCGACGACGCCGACGGCGTGTTCGCCCTCACCTACAAGGACGCTGTGAACATGGCGCTCGGCGACGACCACCTGCTCGTGGCCTACATGCAGGGGCGGGCCAAGTACGTCGGTGACGTCGGCCGGATCCTCGACCTCACGCCGGTGTGGCAGAGCGAGGCCCACGCCGAGCTGATCGCCAAGGCGGCCCAGGCCTCGAAGGGCTGACCCCCGCGACCTCGGCGTTCGTCAGCCGGCCTGGATGGCGGGGGTGCTGGCCCGCTGCAGGTCGCGCAGGGCTCGGTAGCCGATCGGCACCACGCCAGCCTGCTCGAGCAGGGCCCGGAGCTCGTGGTCGGCGGTGGCCAGGTGGTGGTCGTCCACCCGCCCGCTCCAGTCGTCGGCGAGGGCCCGGAGCTCCGGGGTGTCGACGGCCGGGTGGAGGTACACCTCGGTGACACCGGCCTTGAGGCGGGGGAGCACCTCGGTGAGGGTCGCCCGAGCGCCGATGCCGCGGGTGACGACGAGGTGGTCGGGCGACAGCACGCCCTCTTCGGCGGCCAGGCGTCGGAACGGGAAGCCGACGGCTCGCTCGGTGGATGCGCCGCTGAGGCGGAGAGGCAGCCCGAAGTCCACGGCGAGGTCGAGGTAGACGTCGAAGAACTCGGGGCGGAGCTGCAGGGTGCCGAGGTAGCTGTCGAGGTGGCTGACGTCGAAGCCCCAGAGGATGGCGCGCTCCACCTGGGCCCGGAGCTCTCGCCGCACCTCGTCGAGGTCGGCGTGGTCCCAGGTGTCGGTGACGGTGCGGGGGAAGCCGCCGTCGCCATCGAGGAGCGACGGGCTGTGGGTGATCGGCCCCCAGCGGTAGCGGTCGTGGGCCGCGTTGAGGGTGAGCTGCACCCCCACGTCCTCGCCCCGGTAGCGGGCCGCGGCGTCACGCGACCACGGGCACGGCACCATGAGGCTGGCGCTCGTGCCGACGCCGTCCCGGAGGGCTTCGTAGACGGCGACGTTGGTCGCATGGGACAGCCCGAGCCCGTCGCAGTTGATGATCAGCAGGCGATCGTCGGGCCCGAACCCCAGGCGTTCGGCGAGCGAGGTCACGGGGCTGACGCTACCGGCCCGCGCCGCTGGTTCCCGCCCGCTCGGTGGGCCCGGGTCAGCCGGGTGCCGGCCCGACCGGCACGTCGGTGCCGCCACACACGGGCCACAGGCCGCGCTGGCCGGCACGGGCGTCGGCCTCGGCGCGGTCGAAGTCGGCCTGGTGGGCGGTGTTGGGCCGGTAGGGGAAGGCCTCGGCGTACCCCTCCTCCACGAGGAGGAGGTTGACGAACACGCCGTCCTCCACCCGGTGGACGTAGGCCAGCAGACGGCCGTACTGGTCCCGAGCCTCGATGTCTCGCTCGAGCCGAACGCGGGTGCCGGCGGGGAGCAGCTCGGCGGTGCGGTGCTTGGCCTCCACGCCGAAGCACTCGACCGGTCGTTCGCGGGCCACCGACTCGGGCGTGTCGATGCCGATGAGCCGCACCGACTCCCGGGCGCCGTCGATGCGCACCACGATCGTGTCGCCGTCGACGGGGTGGTCGACCACGGCCTCGCCGGGCGGCAGGTCGTCGTCAGCGTCGGCGAACCGTCCGCACCCGCCGATGAGGAGGACGGAGCCGAGGACGGCACCGACGAGGGCGCCTCGCAGGTCACGGCAGGAGGTCACCGGCAGCTCCGTCGGTGGAGGAGAGGAAAGGTCGGCGAGAGCCGGCGAGGTGTCAGCGACGGTACCGGCGGCTCAGCGGCGCCGGCCACCGCCGTCGATGAGCAGCAGGAGCCCGCAGGCGCCGAGGAAGGCGACGAAGATCGAGCCGAGGTCGAGCTCGTCGAAGGTGTCGAGGGGTTCGCCGGTGGCGAAGCGGAAGATCACGCCGGCCAGGAGGGCGCCGAGCACGCCGATGGCGATGGTGCCCAGGCAGCCCCGCTGCGGGGACCCGACCGCCCGGCGCGCGAGGCCTCCGGCGAGCAGGCCCACGATGCACCACGCCACGATCCCCATGTCGGCGACGGTAGCGCTGGTGCTCGGCGGCTCAGGCCGCGGTGCGGTGGCTGGTGTTGTCGGCGCTCTGGGTGACCTGGCGGGCCAGGGCCTCACGCAGCGATGCGCGGGCCTCGGCGACGCCCTTCCGACCCAGGGCACGGGTGGCCTCGTCGAGCTTCCACTCGGGAGGTGTGTCCAGGAGCGAGAGTTGCCGTGTCATGCCCCTGATTCAACACACGGGGTGTGACAGTCCTTCCGGAGACAACTGTGCACAAGGTCACAAGGCCGGGAGGCCGTCGTGTTCTGCCCGCAATGCGCCGGGCGAAAGGTCAAACGAAAGGGCGCGAAAGACAGGGCGGCGGGGTCGCCGGCTCGGGCGCTACGTAGCGGCCACGTCAGAACGAGAAATCGGTGTGGCAGGTGCACGTCA
>JALYWQ010000044.1 GCA_030852625.1 Actinomycetota bacterium | reverse complement strand
TGACGTGCACCTGCCACACCGATTTCTCGTTCTGACGTGGCCGCTACGTAGCGCCCGAGCCGGCGACCCCGCCGCCCTGTCTTTCGCGCCCTTTCGTTTGACCTTTCGCCCGGCGCATTGCGGGCAGTACGCGCCGCGGAGGGCGATCAGGCTGGGACGGGGACTTGGGCCATCGCGGTGCCCATGAGGTCGATGAAGTTGTCGCAGTAGAAGGCTTGGCGGACGGACTCGGAGGCGTCGGCGAGGCTGGCCTCGAAGCGCTCGACCGGCTTGCGGCCGCCTTCGACATGGGGGAAGTCGGTCGAGAAGAGGACCGTCTCGGCGCCGGCCTGTTCGACGATCCAGCCGACGTCCTCGGTGGGGTAGGGCGTGGCCTTGATCTGGCGGCGGACGTACTCGCTGGGACGGAGCGACAGCGCCTGCAGACGGTCCTCGTGGCGGGCGAAGGCGTCGAAGGCCGACTCCATCTGACGCATCCAGCTCGGCAGCCAGATGGCGCCCTGCTCGATCACCCCGATCTGCAGCGCCGGATGCCGCTCAAGGACCCCGTCGAAGATCAAGGTGGCGAGCATCTGCTCGGGGCGTCGGGGGATGCCCATGTAGTCGACGGACCGGAAGTTCTCGTCGCCGCCGTGGAAGTCCTTCACGTAGGGCAGGCCGTTCTCGAAGAACATCGGGTCGATCAGCCGGCCGCCGCCGCCCACGTGGAGGACGATCGGGATGCCGGCCTCCTCGGCCTGGCGCCACACCGCATCGAGCCCGATGTGGCTCGGGCTGTGGCGACGTGGGCAGGCACTCGGGACGAGCAGCGCCGCGGCACCCATGGCGATGGCCTCACCGGCGATGCCCGCCGAGCGGTCGAAGTCGGCCAGCGGGACGTAGCAGGTGGGGAGCAGCCGGTCGTCGACCGAACACCACTCGACCATGGCTCGGTTGTGGGCCCGGGCCGCGCCGTAGGCGAGGTCGAGGTCGTCGCCCCGCTCCCAGTCGACCAATCGCCCGTTGTGGAAGGTGTTGAACACGAGTTGGCTGGCCACGCCGATCTCGTCGAGGGCACGGGGTCGATCGGCCGCAGAGAACGAGCCGAGGGCCTTGAAGTTCTTCCAGGCCATGATCTCCTCGGCGGCCCGGTCGAGGAACCCGGGCTCCTCGTGCTTCTGGACGAGCAGCGCCAGCTCGTCGACCTCGCCCGGTGCCAGCGCGCCGCCGGCCCACGGGCGCAATCGCTCCCGTACCTCGGGATCGGCGTGGTCCACCAACCAGGTCGGCAGCTCCATGATGTGGGCGTCGGCGTCGTGCACCACACGGCCCTCGATGTACGGCATCTCGTCCCCCCAACGCCGGCTACGCCCGGGAGGCTATTCGCCGTTCGGTCGGCCAGCTCGGCGCGAGGCAGGATGGGCCATGGTCGAGCGGCGGAGGAACCTGGCGGATCGGATCCGCCCGCTGCGACGGATCGCCGGGCGGGTCGAGACCCTGGAGGCCAAGTGGCTCGGCCGGAGCATCCTCTCGATCGTGATGCGCCAGCCGGTACTCGTGCTCGAGACGACCGGCCGGCGATCGGGCAAGCGGCGGTCCACAGCCCTGGCCTTCCGGGAGGTCGACGACGTGCTCGTCGTCGTGGGCGGTGCGGGCGGACAGACGGCGGTCCCCGACTGGGTGCTCAACCTGCGCGCCGATCCGAACGTGGTCGTGACGAGACGGCGTCGGACCATGCCGATGGTCGCCCGTGAGCTGGCCGGCGACGAGCGGACCGCGATGTGGGACCGCCTGCTGCCTCAGCTGCCGATGATCGCGACCTACGAGGAGCGAGCCGGTCGCCCGATCCCGGTGATCGAGCTCAGCGAGGCGAGCCCGAGCTGAGCTCGCCGAACTGGCGCTGGTGGTAGACGACCAAGCAGATGGCCACGACGGCCGCCGCTGCTCCGACGAGTGGGCCGAGGTACCACCAGGTGCCGCCCGTGATGAGGACGAGGGGCGCCCACACCCACCAGCGGTCGACGGCGGCCGCCGCTCGTGGCATCCGCTCCACCCGCAAGATGGCCACGAGGACCATCCGCAGCACGAACATCACGACGATCACCCCGAGCATGAACGCCGCTGCTCTCCCCACGGTCAGAGCGTACGCCTGCTGACCTCGGGTTTCTCGTTGGAATCGACCACCGGGCAGGCTGGTCGGTGATGGGCACGTCGAGGGTGCGGTTGTTGGCGGCGGTGGCTCGACGAGCGGTTGCCGTGCCCGACCGCGCAGCCCACGCGCTGCTGCTGCGGGACATGGACAGCTACCTGCGGCTGCAGTTCCTGGGGGTGGCGTCGCAGGCCGGCATCGCGGCGGCGTTGGCCGATGGCAGCGCAACCCAGTCGGCGTTGGCCACGAGGGCGGGGATCGCCGACGGTGAGCTGCTCGATGCCTTCCTCGAGCTCGGCGTGGCGCTCGGGGAGCTCCGTCGCAGGGGCGATCGCTACTCGATCAAGGGCCGCCGCCTCCGTGCCGTGGCCGGGAGGTCCGCCGACCTCAAGGGGCTCGCGGAAGAGGTGGTCGGCTTCGGCAACGTCATCTACGAGGCCATGGGCCACCACCTCCGGGACGGCTCGACGGACGACTACCTCACCGGGTTCGGCCCGATCATCGCCGAGGCCTCCCGGATGGCGGAGCCCGCGCTGGCCCCGGTGATCCGGACCAT
>JALYWQ010000043.1 GCA_030852625.1 Actinomycetota bacterium | reverse complement strand
TGACGTGCACCTGCCACACCGATTTCTCGTTCTGACGTGGCCGCTACGTAGCGCCCGAGCCGGCGACCCCGCCGCCCTGTCTTTCGCGCCCTTTCGTTTGACCTTTCGCTCGGCGCGTTGCGGGCAGAAGGTGACTGCGCGTGGCTACGGGGCCGGGGTGGTGGTCGACGTGGGCTGCGCGGCCTGGATCTGTTGGCGGAGGGGGTCCGTCAGCGCGCGGATGTCGGCGGGCGGGTTCAGCGCGTCGAGGCGGTCGAGCTCGCGGCCGGCCTCGGCGATGAGACCGTTGCGGTAGAGGACGACGGCGAGGAAGGCGTGCACGTCGGGGTACTCGGGATGGGCGGTGCCAGCGGCGAGGAGGCTGGTGAGGCCACCGCTCACGTCGTCGCCCAGGAACAGCATCCACCCCTTGTAGGTGAGGGCCTCGGCGTTGTCGGGGTCCTGTTCGAGCACCTCGTCGTAGAGCTCGACCGCGCCGGTGTAGTCGCCCTCGCTCCCGAGCCGCCCGGCCCGGTTGAGCTTCTCGGTGACCGACGTGCGGATGCCACCGGTCAGCGTCTCCCCCGGTTCCCGTCGCCCGGCGGTCTGGGCCACCAGCACGCCGGCGAGCACCGCGAACAGCACCACCGCTCCGACCGTGAGCAGGGACCGTCGACCTCGCCCCCGTGCCGGCCGCGTCGAAGCCGTGTCCCCCTCGAGGGCCCGCAGCACCCGGGCGGCCCGAGTCGTGTAGTCGTCGCGCAGGGCTTCGTAGTCGGCGTCGTCGACGTCGCCGGCGTCGTGCTCGCGCTCCAGATCCTCGAGCGACCGGAGCAGGAAGTCGCGCTGGTCCTCGAGGGCGCCCCGGCGGGTGTCGTCCGTCATGGGTCGTCCTGCTGTTCGGCGAGCGCTCGTTCGACGAGGGCCTTGTCGGCCTCCGAGGCCGTGACGACGGCGGTGCGGCGCCACCGGGCGAAGGCTGACGCGATCCCTGCCGAGGCCAGCACCAGCGCGACCACCGGCAGGATCCACACCAGGCCCTCGAAGCCGGACCGACCGGGCGTGAGCTGGATGCGGTCGCCGTAGCTGGCCGCGATGGCGTCGCGGATCTCGTCGTCGGCCTGGCCGTCGTCCACCCGGCGGGAGATCTCCTCGCGGATCGCCCGGGCCGCCTCGACGTCGCTCTCGGCGACCGACTGCCCCGCGCACACCGGGCACTTCATGGTGGCGGCGATGTCGCGCACCCGCTCGCTCTCCGAGCGGGGCGACGGGCCGTCGACCCCGGCCCGCACCAGGGCCACCGCCACGAGGGCCAGCACGAGGAACCAACCCCACCGCCGTCGGGTGGCGCTCACGACGCGTCCTCCTCGTGGCTGCCGTCACCGGGCGTGCTGTAGAAGCCGATGACCTCCTCGATCGCCGCCCGCGTCACCTCGCCCGCGAAGCGGTAGACGACGGTGCCGTCGGGGGCGATCACGAACGTCTCGGGCAGTTGGGCCACGCCGTAGGCCACCCCGAAGGCGTTGGCCTGGTCGTCGATCACCGGCCACTCGCCGCCCCGCTCGTCGAAGAAGGCCTGGGCGTCGTCGGTGGCGTCGTTGAAGGTGACGCTGAGCAGCACGGCGTCGCCGGCTTCCCGGTGGGCATCGTCGAAGCGCACGAGCTCGGGGTGCTCCCGGATGCACGGCGTGCACCAGCTGGCGAAGAAGTTGAGCACCACCCATCGACCGCGGAACTGGTCGATCGACACCTCGTCGCCATCGAGCGTCGTCCCCTCGACGGCCGGGGCCAGCTGACCGAACAGCTCACTCTGGCGGGCCCGCTCACCGCTGTTGGGCCGGGTGGCCAGGACGATCACCAGCGCGGCGACCACCACCGCCACCGCGATGGCGATGTTGCGGGCCAGCCGCGGACCGCCGACGGGCTCGAGGTCGTCGACCGGTTCCATCAGCCGGCGCCCACGAGGGCCGGATCGGGATCGGGGTCAGCGTCAGGGTCGGAGCCGGCATCGGGTGGACCGTCCGCCGCGATCGGCGCCGACACGGGATCGGTGGGCCGGCGCCGTCGTCCGGGCCACGCAGCGAGGATCGTGCCGAACGCCATCACGCCGCCACCGATCCAGAGCCAAACCGCCAGCGGTTCGATGATCACCCGCAGGGTGACCGGACCGTTGGGGTCATCGTCCTCCGGGAGGCGAGTGATGGTGACGAACACGTCCTCCACCACGCCGGTCTTCACCGACGGCGTGCCGATCGGGCGCATCGCGCTGCTGTAGATCGACAGGGCCGGCTCGTAGACCTTGCCGCCGTCGATCTGCACCCGCACCTTGGTGGCGACCCGGTTGCGCTCCTCCACCTCGTAGGTGTCGAGGTAGGTGATCTCGTGTCCGCCGACGACCCGGGTCTGGCCTGGCGTGTAGCGGGCCTCCGACTCGTGCACGTAGCTGCCCGACGCTGCGATGGCGACGGCCACGATCACCACACCGAGGTGGACGATCATGCCGCCGTTGGTGCGCCCCACGAAGCCTCGCCAACCTTGGCGACGGGTGGCCAGCACCACCTGCCGGAGGGCCGCGCCACCGGCGAAGCCACCCAGGCCGAAGGCCATGATGGGTGCCCAGCCGCGTGCCCCGAAGGCGACAACGGCGAACAGCGTGACGGCGCCCAGCAGGGCCGGCCAGAACAGCCGCTGGGAGAGCACCTCGGTCGATGCCTTCCGCCATGGCAGCACCGGCGCGATGGCCATGAGGAAGAGCAGGACCAGGCCGATGGGCGTGGTCATCCGGTCGAAGTAGGGCCGCCCGACCGTGACCTCGTTGTCGTTCAGGGCCTCGGCCAGCAATGGGAACACCGTTCCCAGCAGGACCACGAACGCGAACGCCGCGAAGAGCACGTTGTTGGCGAGGAAGGCGCCTTCCCGCGACACCGGTGAGTCGATGCGCCCCGGAGAGCGGAGCCGGTCGCCCCGCCATCCGATGAGCCCGAGGGTGACGGCCACGATGAGGCCGAAGAAGGTGAGGAGCCAGACGCCGAGGTTGCTGTCGCTGAAGGCGTGGACCGACTCGAGCACGCCGGACCGGGTGAGGAAGGTGCCCAGGATCGTGAGGCTGAACGTGGCGCACAGCAGGGCCAGGTTCCACACCCGCAACATGCCGCGCCGCTCCTGCACCATCACCGAGTGCAGGTAGGCGGTGCCCGTGAGCCACGGGAGCAGCGAGGCGTTCTCGACCGGGTCCCAGCCCCAGTAGCCGCCCCAGCCGAGCACCTCGTAGCTCCACCAGGCACCGAGGATGATGCCGACGGTGAGGAAGCCCCAGGCCATGAGGGTGGCCCGACGGGTCTCGACCAGCCAGCCCTCGCCCAGCCGGCCGGTGGCCAGGGCGGCGATGGCGAAGGCGAACGGGACCGTGAACCCGACGAAGCCCAGGTAGAGCATCGGCGGGTGGAACGCCATGAGGATGTGCTCCTGCAGGAGCGGGTTGGGGCCCGGTCCGTCGTAGCCGGCCGGCACGCTCACCTTGTCGAAGGGGTTGGCCGGCCCGAGCAGCAGCATGAAGAAGAAGGCGCAGACGACGAGCATCGTCAACAGGGCCCAGCCGACGAGGGGGTCGCTCAGCCGCGTGCGGAACTTGCGGGCCACGTGGACGGTGAACCCGGCGAGGATCGCCACCCACAGGAGGATCGATCCCTCGAGGGCCGACCACATGGTGGCGATGTTGAACACCGCCGGGGTGCGGCTGCTCCCGTTGTCGTGCACGAAGCTGACGGAGAAGTCGCGGGTGATGAGGGCACGCTGCATGGCGACCACCGACACGACGGCGCCGAGCAGCACGAGGAGGCTGTAGTTCCAGCCCGACTCGAGGAGGGCACCGTTCTTGCGACGGAGGCCGACGGCCATCGTGACCACGCCGAGCAGGGCCGCCGAGGCGCCGAGGACCGCACCCGAGGTGCCGAGGACGGAGTTCACGTCGGGCAGGCGGTGATCTCGGCCGGGCCGGACTCGACTTCGTCACCAGCGGCGGGATCGGCCTCGCCCTTCGCCTCGGCGTCGTCGAGGCGGTCGTCGTTCTCGGCCTCGTACTCCTCGGAGTGCTTCACGAGGATGCGGTCGCTGTCGAAGAAGCAGGCCGGGCCCGAGCCCTCCCACCGTCCCTCGAGGACGACGGGGATGCCGATCTCGAAGAGGTTGGGCGGGTCGCCCTCGTGCTGCACGCGCACCGACACGCCGTTGTAGGCAACGGTGAAGTGCACGCCGTCGGCGGTGGTGTCGTAGTCGTCGCCGAGCACCGTGCCCTGGAGGCGGAAGCGCTTGTCGCCGAGGTCGAGCCGCTGCTCGACGGCCTCGTCGGCGTTGTGGAAGTACAGCGACGCCGACGACAGGCCCTTCCACACCACGACGCCGAGCCCGAGCAGCACGACGGCGAGGACGCCGTAGGCCAGCGGGCTGCGTCGACGGCGGGAGGCGGTGGGGTCGACCTCCCGGGGGGTCAGCTCCACCGGCGGTCCTCGGGCGGCACCCGCCGACTGAGGGCCCGGCCCCGCCGCACGGTGCGCAGGGCGTAGGCCGCGATCGCCACGAGGGACGCGCCCCAGGCCGCGGCCACGTAGCCGGTGTGGGTCATGGCGATCACGAGGTGGCTCCTGAGGGGACCCCGGGTTCGATGCCCGCCTCGGCGCGCCGTTCGGCGAGCGCCTCGTCGAGACCGGATCGGCCCACCTGCTCCTCCAACCACCCGACCCGGAACCGGTGGACGAGGAGCCAGGCGAAGCAGCACCCGAAGACCGCGATGCCGAGCATCAGGGTGAACAGCATCGTGCCCTCGATGGTGGGATCGAGCCGGGTGATGGTGGCCGTCTGGTGCAGCGACCGCCACCAGTCGACCGAGAAGTGCACGACGATCACGTTGGGGAAGAGGAGCAGGCCGGCGATGGCGCTCCGGGTGCCGCGCTGGGCGGCGTCGCCGCTCTCGTTGTCGATGCGACGGAGGGCGAGGAAGCCCACGAGCATCACGAACAGCAGCGTGGTGGAGGTGATGCGGGGATCCCAGTCCCAGTAGGTGCCCCAGGTGGGGCGACCCCAGATCGACCCGGTGAGGAGGGCCAGCCCGGTGAACAGCACGCCGATCTCGGCGGCGGCGCCCCCGAGCACCCACCAGCCTTCGGACCGCTTCCGGAGCCACCCGATGGCGGCGACGGTGCAGATGGCACAGGCGGTGAAGGCCAGGATCGCCGTCGGCACGTGGACGTACATGATGCGCACCGAGTCCTGCTGGACGCGGTCGGCCGGACTCCACACGAGGGCGTAGGCGAGCAGCAGGGCCAGCCCGGCCAGTGCGATCAGGCCGAGGATCCGGGTGGTGGCGGACGACGTCGACTCGGGGCCGGTTCGGGCGGCGTCGGTCGTGACGGACATCAGGATTCCTCCAGGAGGGCGCCGAAGGCGAGGGTGCCGGCGATGAGGTAGGTGACAGCGAAGGCGCCGAGCAGGGCGCACCAGGGCCAGCCGCTGATGTCGGAGGTGCCGAGGGCCGCTTCGAAGGCCTTCGTCGCGCCGATCAGCACCGGCGCCAGCACCGGCAGCAGCAGGATGGGCACCAGGGTCTCCCGCACGCGGAGTCCGGCAGCCAGCACGCCGTACAGCGTGCCCGCTCCGGCCAGCCCCGCGGTCGCGGCCAGGCAGGTGGTGGCGAGCAGGGCCACCCCGGTGACCTCGACGCCGTACATGAGCACCACCCCGACGGCCAGCACGGCCTCGAGGGCGAGCAGCTGCACGCCGATGGCGAAGGCCTTGCCGAGGAAGATGCCGGCCGGGTCGAGGCCGGACAGGCGCAACGCGTCGCGCCCGCCGTCGGCCGCTTCGATGGTGAAGGCCCGCTGGATGGCGAGGAGCCCGCAGAAGAGGACGGCGATCCAGAACAACCCGGCGCTGGCTCGCTCGAGGAAGCCACGATCGGGATCGAGGCCGAACCCGAAGAGGATCAGCACGAGGATGGCGAACGGAGCCACCTGTTGGGTGGTCACCTGCGACCGCAGCTCGACCCGCAGGTCCTTGCCGGCGACGAGGGCCGCGTCACGGAACAAGGACCTGCTCCTTCCGGCGTCCCCGCGACCGCCCCGTGGCCGCGGGCGTGGCGTCGGTGGTGCCACCGGCGAGGTCGACGATCCGGCCGGCCAGCGACTCGGCCCGGTCGAGCTCGTGCGACGAGAGCACCACGGTGGCGCCGGCGGCGACCGCAGCGCGCACGAGGTCGTCGAGGGTGTCGCGCCCGTCCTGGTCGAGCCCGGCGTGGGGC
>JALYWQ010000042.1 GCA_030852625.1 Actinomycetota bacterium | reverse complement strand
AGCTCGGCCTTCGCAACGGCTGGGTCGATCGCCTCGATGGGGCCGCCGAGCCACGCCTCGATGGGCGCCCAGCGGTGCACGCCGCTCGTCCACCCGCCGGTGGGGCGACCCCGGGCGATGTGGCCGTCGGCGGCGAGGACGAGCAGCACCCGCGACCCCACGCCGACCTTGCCCTCGTAGGCCTTCCCGGCCGCCACGGTGAGCTGCACGGCCAACTCCGGCACCACCTTCGAGAGCTGCGCGGCGGTGGCCTCGCCGGCCGAGCGCAGGGCCTCGAGCGCCGACCGCTCCACCTCGCGCACCCACCGGGCGGGGTCCTTGCCACCCACGCCGGCCCCCTCGAGCATCTGGATGAGCAGCCGGCGCTGGTTGGCCGCCACGGCCAAGGTCGACGACGCGTGCACCACGGGCAGGGTGGCCAGATCGACGGTCCAGAGGGTGCGGCGCATGGCCAGCATCCGCACCACGGTGCGCTCGTCGAAGAGGGCGCGAGCCACCGCGGCGGGGTCGGGCTCCGGCATCCGGACGATGGCCGAGAGCACCACCGACGCCGGATCCGATGCGTGGAGCGCCACCAGCGACCGGGTGATCTCGGCCACGTCAGCCGACCGTTGGGCGGGCACGAGCAGGTGCCGCACGGCCAGCCGGGCCCGCCGCTCGTCGACCCCGATCCTCCTCACGCACGGCCTCCGGTCGCTCCGCTCACGGCGGCCGACGCTACCGACCCTCACACCCTCGGCTCCCACCCACCACCCCGCAACCCATCGAACTGACGCGGAAACCGACACGCTTTTGTGTCCGCTGGGCTGTCAGTTCGCTCCGGAGGCCCGGAACACCGGACACCCCGGAACAGCCGAGGTCCGGCAGGCGTTGGGACCATCGTGACCTTGTCCGCCGGCATCCCGCTCTCCGTGCTCGACCTCGCCCCCGTGGGGGAGGGGCAGACCACGGGCGAGGCGCTGCGGGCCTCGCTCGACCTGGTGCAGGCCGCTGAACGGCTCGGGTACCACCGCTACTGGGTGGCCGAGCACCACAACATGCCCGGCATCGCCAGCTCGGCTCCGGCGGTGCTGATCGCCCACCTGGCGTCGGTCACGTCGACCATCCGGCTCGGCAGTGGCGGCGTGATGCTGCCCAACCACGCACCGCTCGTGATCGCCGAGCAGTTCGGGATGCTCGAGGCCCTGCACCCGGGCCGGATCGATCTCGGGATCGGGCGGGCGCCCGGCACCGACCCGCGCACGGCGTCAGCCCTCCGTCGCGGCCTCGGGCTGCAGGAGCCCGACCTGCCCAACCTCCTCGGCGAGCTGCTGGCCTTCTTCAACGGGACGTTCCCCGACGACCACCCGTACCGCGGCATCACCGCGGTGCCCGCTCTCGGGCACATGCCGGCCATCTGGCTGCTCGGGTCGAGCGACTACTCGGCTCGGCTGGCCGGCCTGCTCGGGTTGCCGTTCTCCTTCGCCCACCACTTCTCGGCCGGCAACACCGAACCGGCGCTGCAGATCTACCGCGACAGCTTCCGGCCGTCGGTGGTGCTCGACGAGCCGTACGTGCTCCTCGGCGCCGCGGTCCTGTGCGCCGACGACGTGGAGCACGCCCGCTACCTGGCCAAGCCCGCCGACCTCGGCTTCCTGCGGCTCCGCCAGGGCCGTCCCGGCAAGTACCCCACGCCGGAGGAGGCCGCTGCCTTCAACCCCACGCCGGCCGAACGGGAGGCCATCCGGGCGTGGTCGTCGAGCCGGATCGTCGGCGACCCGGACCTCGTGGCCGAGGAGCTCGACGAGCTCATCGAGCGCACCGCGGCCGACGAGGTGATGATCACCACGATGGTCCACGGTCACGACGACCGCCTCCGCTCCTACGAGCTCATCGCCGAGCTCGCCAAGCTCCGCTAGCTCGCAACCGGGGGGTGAAACCCGCCGGAACCGGTGGACGACGCCCCCAGGTTGCAGCGCGTGGGTCGCGGCGGACGTCGTGCGCAGGCTGGAACCCGGGCCTCGTGGGCACACTGGGACGGTGCCCGAAGGCGACACCCTCGCCAAGGCCGCGGCCCGGTTGCGACCGGCGCTCGCCGGCCACGTCCTCACACGGTGGGAAGCCCCCCGGTTGCGGGGTGACGCACCGCGGGTCGGCTCCCGCATCGAGGCCGTGGAGGCTCGGGGCAAGCACCTCCTGATCCACTTCGACGACGACGACGGCACCGGCGGCCCCCTCAGCCTTCGCACCCACCTGCGCATGAGCGGTTCGTGGCACCTCTACCGCGAGGGTGAGCGCTGGCAGAAGCCGGCCCACCTGGCCCGGGCGGTGGTGGGGGCCGACAGCGGGTGGGTGGCGGTGTGCTTCAGCGCGCCGGTGGTGGAGACCTATCGCCGGACCGACGACGCCGAGCCCGCCGCGCTGGCCGCGCTCGGCCCCGACCTGTGCGTCGTGGATCCCGCCGACGAGTCGGTGCTGCAGACGATCCTCGACCGGGCCCAGTCGATCGGGGCTACCGATCCGACGGTCACGATCGGTGAGGCGCTCCTCGACCAACGCATCGCCGCCGGCATCGGCAACGTCTACAAGTCCGAGGCCTGTTACGTGGGCCGGGTGGCGCCCGGATCGCGCCTGGCCGCCGTGTCCGAGGACCTCCGGCGCGAGCTCTGGACGACGGCGGCCCGCCAGCTCCAGGCCAACCTCGGCCACGCCGAGCGCCGGACACATCCCGCCGGGCTGGCGGTGTACGGCCGGTCCGGTCGGCCGTGCTACCGATGCGGCACGCCGGTGCGGATGGCCCGGCAGGGGGAACAGGCCCGGAGCAGCTACTGGTGCCCGACGTGCCAGCCGGAGCTCTCGTGAATTCGTTCACAAATCTGCAGGCGCGGCGGTAGCGTGACGGCATGGCCGCGGTCGTCCCCAAGGTCGTGGTGGTCGGCGCCGGGTTCGGCGGGCTGGAGGCCGTGCGCCACCTGGCCGGCAAGCCGGTGGAGATCACGCTCGTCGACCGGAACAACTTCCACACCTTCCAGCCGCTGCTCTACCAGGTGGCCACGGCCGGCCTGAACGCCGCCGACGTGGCGACCGTCGCGAGAGGGCTGTTCCACCGGCAGGCCAACGTGCGGTTCCGGCAGGGCGAGGTCACCGGCGTCGATTGGGACGTACGGGAGGTGGTGCTCGCTGACGGCCGGCTCTCGTTCGACCACCTCGTCGTCGCCGCCGGGGCCACCGTCACCCACTTCGGCACCCCGGGCGCCGCCGAGCACGGGTTCGCCCTGTACACCCTCGCCGACGCCGTCCGGCTCCGGAACCACATCGTGGAGCGCTTCGAGGCCGCGTCGGCGTCGGACGAGGTGGCCGACGGCGCGCTCACCTTCGTGGTCGTCGGCGGCGGGCCCACCGGCGTGGAGACCGCCGGCGCCCTCGCCGAGCTCTTCGCCATGGTGTTCCGGAAGGACTACCCCGAGCTCGACGTGAGCCGGGCCCGCGTCGTGCTGGTCGAGCTGCAGGAGCACCTGCTCGGACCGTTCGCACCGGCCAGCCGCCAGCACGCCCTCGACACCCTGCAGTCGCGCGGTGTCGACATCCGGCTGGGCACCGCCGTGGCCGAGGTCACCGCCACGAGCGTGCGCTTCGCCGACGGCACCGAGCTGCCCTGCCACACCCTCGTGTGGGCCGCAGGCGTCCGGGCCAGCCCGCTCGCCGACGTGCTCGGCCTCGAGCAGGGCCAAGCCGGACGGATCGTGGTGGGCCCGGACCTGGGTGTCCCCGGCCGCGACGGGGTGTGGGCCATCGGCGACGTGGCGGCCGCAGTCGGCAAGGACGGCAAGCCGCTCCCGCAGCTCGCGCCGGTGGCCATGCAGGCCGGTCGTCACGTGGCCCGCCAGATCGCCCGCGGCACCCGTGAACCGTTCCGCTACCGCAACAAGGGCACGATGGCGACGATCGGCCGGCGCGCCGCGGTGGCCGAGCTCCCCGGACGGATCCGCATGCGTGGCGCCCTGGCCTGGTTGGCCTGGCTGGGCCTGCACCTCGTCTTCCTCGTCGGCAAGCGCAACCGGGCGTCGGTGCTCCTCAACTGGGCCTGGAACTACCTCACCTGGGACCGCGGGCCAAGGCTGCTGTTCCGCCCCGACACCGAGCGCCCCTGACTCGCGGCCGTTGCGTACTGCCCGCAACGCGCCGAGCGAAAGGTCAAACGAAAGGGCGCGAAAGACAGGGCGGCGGGGTCGCCGGCTCGGGCGCTACGTAGCGGCCACGTCAGAACGAGAAATCGGTGTGGCAGGTGCACGTCA
>JALYWQ010000015.1 GCA_030852625.1 Actinomycetota bacterium | reverse complement strand
GGGGCTCGTCGAGCAGCCAGAGCTCGGGCCGGCGGGCGAGCACGCACGCCAGCGACGTGCGGCGGCGCTGTCCGGCGGAGTGCCGGGCGACGGTCAGCCCGGCCAGGCGACCCTGCAGCCCGCAGGCGGTGAGGGCGGCGTCCACTTCGGCGTCGTCGGCACCCGCGGCCCGCCCCCAGAAGCGCACGTTGTCGGCCACGGTGAGGTCGTCGTAGAGCCCGGTGCTGTGGCCGAGGAGGCCGACCTGGCGCCGGAGGGCTCGGGCCTCGTGGCGGTGGCGCAGGTCGTGGCCCAGCACGGTGGCGGTGCCCCGCACCACCGGGAGCAGGCCGGCCAGGCAGCGCAGGAGCGTGGTCTTGCCGGCGCCGTTCGGTCCGCGCAGGAGCACGATCTCTCCGGCGGCGACCTCGAGGTCGATCCCCGCCAGCGCGGGGAACCGACCAAGCAGGGTGACCGCCCCGCGGAGCTCGACGACGGGTTCCATGAGGGCCGACCAAGGGTACTGACGGTCGCTCGGAAGGCAGCAATCGCGGCCGTGCCGGCTGCTGGTGGGCGCAGGGCGGCGAGTAGCGTTCCCCGGATGCGCCTGGCTCGCACCCTCGGAGCGATCGGCCGCACCTGCATCACCGTGGGTGCGCTGCTGCTGCTCTTCGTCGTGTACCAGCTCTGGGGCACCGGCCTCCGGGAACAGCAGGCCCAGAACCGGCTCGACAACCAGTTCGAGGAGGTCGTCGAGGCCCAGGCCGCCAAGTTCCCCGAGCCGGCCGACCGCACCGCCACGATCCCCCCGGAGGGCGATCCGGTGGCCCACATCGAGATCCCGAAGATCGGGGTCGACAAGGTCGTGGTGGAGGGCGTGGGCGTCCAGGACCTGAAGAAGGGGCCCGGCCACTACCCCGAGACCCCCCTCCCCGGCCAGAAGGGCAACGCCGCCATCGCGGGGCACCGCACCACCTACGGCGCGCCCTTCAACCGGGTCGACGAGCTGCAGCCGGGTGACGAGATCTTCGTCACCACGGTGCAGGGCCGGTTCCGCTACCTCATGGTGGAGCAGCAGATCGTGGCCCCGTCGGCGGTGGAGGTGCTCGAGGACAAGGGCGACAACCGCCTCACGCTCACGGCCTGCCACCCGAAGTACAGCGCCCGGCAGCGCATCATCATCGTGGCCGAGCTGGCCGCCGACGCCGACGTGTACGAAGCCCGGGCCGTCACGGGACCGCCACCGGCGATCGACCACATCGACGGCGAACAGGGTGCCGCTCTCCCGGCGATCCTGCTGGGCCTGGTGTGCGCCCTCATCTGGCTCTTCGCCTGGCTGGTGGGCATGCGGTGGAAGCGGTGGCCGAGCTACGGCATCGGTCTGCCGTTCTTCCTGGTGGCGCTGTTCTTCTTCTTCGAGGAGTTCAGCCGCTTCCTCCCGAGCAACTTCTGACCACACGAAGGGCCCTAAGCTCACGGCCTCCGGGCCGTCGGCCCCCGACCCAGGCAGGTAGCTCCCCCATGCGCCGTACCCCCGTGATCGGCTTCGCTCTCGTGCTCGCCCTCGGCTTCACCGCCGGCGCGTGCGGCGGCAGCGACGACGACGACCCCGAGGACATCCGCGCCGAGCTGAGCGAGCAGTTCCAGGAGGGGGCCGACGGGTTCAGCGAGAAGCAGGCCGACTGCTTCGCCGACGTCCTCGTCGACGAGGTGGGCGCCGACGAGCTGGCCGACGTGGACTTCTCCGACGAGGAGCCGCCCGCCGAGCTGCAGGAAGCCTTCACCAAGGCCGCGATCAAGGCCGTTGCCGACTGCGACATCCCCTTGGCCGGCGAGTGACCGGGCCGGCCTCGGCCCCCTGAGCGATGAAGGTGCTGCGATGACCGACGGCCCTGCTGGATGGAAGCCCGATCCTACCGGACGGCACGACCACCGCTACTTCGACGGCACCCGCTGGACCGAGCACGTGTCCGACGCCGGGGTGGCGGCCACCGACCCCTACGAGGGGCCCACCGGCGAGACCGCCGAGCCGAGCGCTCCGGCCGCGACCCCGACCACCTCGGAGGCCGCAGCGGTCACGCCCACGGCGGCGTCGAGCACCCCGAGCGGCGCCATCACACCTCCCTTCGGCACCAGCAGCTCACCCGAGGCCACCTCCTCGCCGGCCGTACCCGACACCGGAGCGAGCGCCGGTCCCTCGCCGACCAGCGCCGAGCCCGAAGGGGCGCCGACCTCCACGTTCCGGACGACCGAAGCCGGGATCGACGCCCCGGACGATGGTGCACCCGGCCGTCCGGCCGAGCCGCCGGCTGCGGGCTCGAGCTGGACCAGCCCCACCGTGGTCAACGAGCCCACCGAGCCGGTGGCGCCCTCAGGTGGTGACGAGCCCACCTCGACCTTCCGCATGACGGAGGACGACACGCTGCTCGACGTCCCGGCTGCGGGACCCGAACGGACCATGTGGGAGGCGCCGGCCACCGACGACCCCACCCTCGCCGATGTGCTGGCCCAGCCGGACGACACCGCCGTGTTCGCGGGGTCGCCGCCCCCGCCCACCGTCACCCCGCCGAGCACCGACGACGGCGGCTCGAAGCGCCGGCTGCTCATCGGCGCCGGGATCCTCGTGGTCGTCGCCATCGTCGCCGGCTTCCTGCTGCTCGGCGGCGACGACGACGACGAGGGTGACGGGACCCTCGAGGAGCGCATCGCGGAAGAGATCCGCGCCGGCGGCCAGAGCGGCCTCAGCGAAGACGAGGCCGAGTGCCTGGCCGGGGAGCTGATCGACGAGATCGGGTCCGATCGCCTCGGCGACGTCGACTTCTCCGCTGGCGAACCGCCCGCCGAGATCGCCGACGAGCTCAACGACGCCTTCGTGCAGGCCATCCCCACCTGCGACATCCAGCTGGGGGCCATCGACGGCGGCGACGACAGCCCGCTGGGCGGCGACGGCGGCGATGACGGAGGGGACGGGGCCGACGGACCCACCACCGATGCCACGCTGTCCGGCGATCAACTGGCGCAGTTCCGCACCCTCCTCACCGAGCAGTACCGCAACAACCTCGGGCTGAGCGAGGAGAAGGCGAGCTGCCTGGCCAACACGATGGCCGACGCCATCGAGCAGGGTGAGCTCGACGAGAGCCAGTCCTTCGACGCCTTCTTCAAGTACCTCGACGCCTGCGGGATCAGCGTGAGCGAGCTGGGCGGCGCCACCGGCGCCGGCTGACGTCGCGCTTCATCGCCCTGGCCACACCGGGGGTCGCTTCTCCTGGAACGCGGCGATGCCCTCGGCGGCGTCCGCGGTGGACGCGGTGACCGTGAGCAGCGGGTGCAGGATGCGCAGGCTGGCGTCCACCGTCTGATCCCACACCGAGTAGAAGCTGTCCCGCCCGAGCCGCATGGCGGTGGGTGACTTGGCCGCCAGCGCGCCGGCCAGCTCGTCCACGGCCTGGTCGAGCTCGGCCACCGGGACCACCCTCGTCACGATCCCGAGCCGGTCGGCCTCGGCGGCGTCGAAGCGACGGCCGGTGAGCATCAGCTCGAGCGCCCGCTTCGGCGGCATCGAGCGGATCAGCGGCACGGTGATCATGTGGGGCCACAGCCCGATGTCGATCTCCGGCGTGCCGAACACGGCGTCATCGGCGGCCACCACCAGGTCGCAGGCCAGCGCCAGGCCGAACCCACCGGCGAGGGCGTAGCCCCGCACCCGGGCGATGGTGGGCTTGCCCAACTCGTAGAGCTCGCGGAACAGCGCGGCCAGCTGGCCCCGGCCGTCGTGCAGCTCGGTGAAGTCCGCTCCGGCCGCCATGCCATCGAGGTCGGCGCCGGCGCAGAAGGCCTTCTCGCCGGCGCCGGTGAGGACCACCACGCCCACCGCCGGGTCGTGCTTGGCCAGCTGGAACGCGGCTCGCAGCTCGCCGAGCACGGCCCACGACAGGGCGTTGCGCCGCTCCTCGCGGTCGATCGTGATCCGGGCGACCCGGTCGGCCACCGAGTAGCGGACCAGGTCGAAGGAAGCATCGGGCATGGCCGGGACGGTAGTCGTCGCTCCACGGGGCCAGGGTGTCCCAGCGCCGTCGGGTGGCGCTCGGTACCGTCTGGCCGTGGTCCTGCTGCTCGCGGTCGTGGTGGGCGGCCTGCTCGCCGGCCGCTTGCGCGCCCGAGCGGGTGTCCACGTGCCGCGCCACCACGTCCGTGGGTGGGTCCTCCTCGCGGCCGGCGCCGCGCTCCACGTGGGGTCGATCGTGGCCGAGGACGACCTGGCCACCCTCCTCGCCGGCGGGGCCTACGCCAGCCTGGCGTGCTTCGGTGGCCTGAACTGGACGGTCACCGGCTTCGCGGTGGCGGGCCTGGGCCTGGTGCTCAACCTGGTGGGCGTCGTGGTGAACAACGGCATCCCGGTGCGTCCCGAGGCGCTCGTGGAATCGGGGGCCCACTCGCTGGACGAGCTGCCGGAGGTGGAGATCGACGCGCCCCGGCACCTCGAGACCGACGCCGACCGAGCGCCCGGCCTGGGTGCGTTCATCCCCGTGCGCGGCGTGCGCCTCGTGCTGTCCTTCGGCGACCTCATCGCGCTCGTCGGCCTCCTCGACGGAGTGCGGGACCTCACCCGACGACGCACCAAGGTCCCCGAGCACGACCCCACCGGGTTCTGGACCCGGAATCAGCCGCTCGCCACCACGACCGCCAAGGTCGACCACGACTGGGGCACCGCGCCGAGCCCGGCACCCGAGTCGGGTTCCCAGTACTCGGCGAAGTTCGAACCGGACGCCGCGGCGACCAGCGAGCTCCCGAGCGACGCGGAGGTGGCCCCGTCGCCGGCCCACCTCGACCCCCACCACAAGAGGTAGGTGAGCTGGGGCCACGCCGGGCCCCGCCAGTAGGCCGATGGCGCGAAGGTCGGCTCACGGCGATCGACCCCGCACGGGCCGAACGGCGCGCCGAGGGCGGTCGGGTCGGTGAGCTCGGCTCGGGCGTCCGGTCGGTCGATCACCAGGAGGGGCAGGAGGGCGTCGGCGGTACGGACCCGGCCGCTGCCCGCGGCGGTGGGCCCGTCGTCGACCCAGGTGCGCAGCTCGGCGTCCCAGCGGGCGTCGACGGCGGCGACCAGGTCGGTCGCCGATCGGCGCAGCGAGTCGTCGCCGGTGACGCCGGCGAGCTCGAGGGCGTTGAAGGCGACGAGCGCGGAGAACGACACCGAGCCCACCGCGAAGGCGGGGTTGGCGATCGGGGCTCCGGAGGCCGACCGTTCGATGGTGGCCAGGAGCGCACCCTTGTGGTCCCGCCACGACGCCGTCGACCACGGGCCGGCGAGGGCGCCGTCCCATCGGGGGCTGTCGTCGCAGCCCGACTCCCACGGGTGGCACAGCTCGACCAACCCGCCGGCCGACCGGCGCCGTCGGTCGAGGAGGAAGCGCAGCCCGCGGGTGGCCCGCTCGAGGAGCTCGCCGTCCACCGCCATCCCCCGCTCGGCCAGCACCGCGATGGCGTGGCCGTACATCGGCGGCTGGGTGATCGACGAGGTCCGGTCGCGGCCCCAGAACTCGGCGTGCGGGTTGCTCTCGACGTAGCGCAGGTGGGCGACGAACCCGTCCTCGTCCTGGTCCACGAGCGCCGTCCGGACCTCGACGAGGGCCCGCTCGTCCCCGAGGTGGGCCCACACCACGGCGTGGAAGCAGCTGTCCCACAGCCACTGCCACGGATAGGTGGTGGCGTTCGGCACGCAGAACCCGCGGCCGGGCCCTTCGACGCGCCACGCCTCGTCGAGGATGGTGCGAGCCGCGGCGGTGAGCTCGGGCAGTAGGTTCTCCGCCCCGTGGCCCTCGTCTCCTTCGTCTCCTTCCGCCTGGGACGTCACGACGGCGTGTCCATCGTGGCCGCCACCTGGAGCCGGGTGTTCGAGCAGCTGGGCTGGACCGTGGAGACGGTGGCCGGCGACGGGCCCGTCGACCACCTCGTGGAAGGCCTGGAGCTGGGCGCCACCCACGCGCCCGACCGCGACGCCGTGCGACAGGCGCTCGACCGGGCCGACCTGGTCGTGGTGGAGAACCTCTGCACCATCCCGCTGAACCTACCGGCCGCCCGGGTGGTGGCCGCCGAGCTGGCCGACCGCCCCGCCGTCCTCCACCACCACGACCCGGCGTGGCAACGCCCGCACCTGGCCCACGTCACCGAGCTGCCCCCGCACGATCCCGCCTGGCGCCACGTGTGCATCAACGGGCTGACACGACATGAGCTCGCGGCACGAGGCCTGCCCTCGACCACGATCTACAACGCCTTCGACGTCGACGAGGCACCCGGCGACCGTGACACCACCCGAGCGGCCCTCGGGATCGGTCCCACCGAGCGGCTCCTCCTCCACCCGGTGCGGGCCATCCCCCGCAAGGACGTGCCGGCCGCCATCGCGCTGGCCGCTGCGCTCGGGGCCACCTACTGGCTCGCCGGTCCAGCCGAGGACGGCTACGACGACGAGCTGGCCGCCCACCTGGCTGCAGCGCCGTGCCCGGTCATCCACCGGTCGCCACCCAGCTCGCTCGCCGACGCGTACGCCGCCTGCGATGCGGTGGCCTTCCCGTCCACCTGGGAGGGGTTCGGCAACCCGCCGGTCGAGGCCGCCATCCATCGCCGACCGGTGGCCGTGGGCCCCTACCCCGTGGGCGACGAGCTCCGCGCCCTCGGCTTCCGATGGTTCGACCCCGCCCACCCCGAGGCACTGGCCGCGTTCCTGGCCGCGCCCGATCCGGCCCTCCACGACCACAACCTGGCCGTCGCCCGTCGGCACTTCGGGCTCGGTCGGCTCCGCGATGACCTGAACGCGCTGCTCGCTGAGGCAGGCTGGGCGTCGTGACCGTCGAGCCCCCCACCGATCCCGTGCGCCAGCGCCGAGCGCGCATCGCCCGATGGGTCGAGCTCGGCCAGCGCGTCGGCTACGCCCTCTTCGGGGTGGCGGTGGTGGCCTTCGTGATCGGCTTCATCGCCGACTTCACCGACACCTACGTGTCCGTGATCGTCACCTGCCTGCTGGCCGGTTCGGCGATCCTCGCCCCGGCCATCGTGTTCGGCTACGCCGTCAAGGCCGCCGAGCGCGACGACCGCGAGCGTGGGCTCTGAGCCCGACTGCACACCGGGCTACCAGCCGCCGGACTCGCCGGCCCGCGGCGGCAGCGTGCTCGAGAAGCGGCGGCGCCGCGCCTGCACCGACAGCAGGCTGACCCCTCGCTTGCGCGCCGGCAGCGGGCGGAACGGCTCGGGAGGACGTCGAGCCGTCACGGAGGGGGTCTGACGAGGTGGCCGCACGACATGTTGGTTCGCCGTCACCGGCCTCGGTTCCTGCTCCGAATCGACGCTCCTCGTAGGGTGGTCGGGTGCAGGTCCGCCCCCACGCCAACCGCCTCCCGGCTGCCCGCCGGCGCGAACAGCTCCTCGAGGTGGCTCTCGAGGTGTTCGGCGAGCGGGGGTTCCACGTCACCTCGATGAACGAGGTGGCCGAAGCGGCCGGAGTCACCAAACCCGTCCTCTACCAGCACTTCCGGTCGAAGCGGGATCTCTACCGCGAAGTGCTCACCGAGGTGGGCGGGCAGCTGCTCGATGCCATCACGAAGGCCACCACGGCGGCTCGGACCCCCCACGAACAGGTGGAGCTCGGCTTCGCGGCCTACTTCCGGTTCGTAGCCGGCAACGAGGCCGCCTTCCGGGTGCTCTTCGGCGGCGGAACCCGGCGCGACGAGGAGTTCGCGGCCCAGGTGGCCGAGGTGGAGGGGGCCATCGCCGAGGCCATCGCCACCCTCATCGACGTCGAGGGCCTCACCGAACCCCAGCGCCGTCACCTCGCCCAAGGCCTGGTCGGGCTGGCCGAAGGGGCGAGCCGGGCATGGGTGGCCGAGGGTGGCTACGAATCGCCCGACGAGATGGCCCGGCTGCTCGCCAACCTGGCCTGGGCTGGGTTGCGCGGGCTCCGCGGCGCGTAGGACCGGTGGGGCCTACTGGCCCCAGAGCTGCATGAGCATGTTGCGCAGCTCGGCCTGGGCGCCCACCACCGCCGCGGTGGCGCGGGCCAGCTGATCGATGCGCTGCCCGGCGGCGTCGAACGCCGCGGCGCGCGACTGGGCTTCGCTCCGAGCGGTGTCGACCACCAGCTCCGCCACCGACCCGAGGGCGTCGGCCAGCTCGTCCCGCAGGGCCCGCTGCTGCGCCCGCTGGGCATCGGTGTCGCCCCGCAGGGCGTCGCCCAGCGTGGTCTCGAGCGTCCGGACGCTGTCGCGCAGCTCGTCGCGCAGCGCCGTGAGCGCTTCGTCGTCCCCCCGGTCCGCGACCCCTTCCCGGAGGGTGGTTCGGAGGTCGTCGAGGGCCGCCGCCACGTCCTCGCGCAGCGCGTCGAGCCGTTCCCGCTCGGTGCGGGCGCCGACGTCGAGGGTGGCGGTGATCTTGCGGTCGAGGCCGGCGACGGTGGCCTGCAACTCGTCGCTCACGACCTGCAGCGCGGTCTCCCGGGCCCGGGTCTCCTGCTGCAGGGCCTCGCCGATGGAACGACGGAAGGCCAGGAGCTCCTCCTGCACGGCTTCGGCACTGCGTCCGCTCGTGCGCTCCATCGATGACGCCAACCCGAGCCCCAGCTGCGTCATGAGCGATTCGAGGTCGCTCCGCAGGGTGCCCCGGAGGCCCTCGCCGCCCTCGGCCCGCAGCGCCGCCACGCCGTCGGCGGCCGCGGCACCGGCCAGCTCCACGGCACCGAGGGAGGTGCGGAGGCCGGCCACGTCGCTGCGGAGGGCGGCCACCGTCTCCTGGGTGGTGCGCTCGATGACGGTCCGCAGCTCGCTGCGGAGCTGGGCGATCGCTTCGGCATCGCCGGTGTTGGCCTCGGCCACGACGGTGTGGAGCGTGGCGCGGAGCCCCTCGATCTCCCCCCGCAAGGACTGGACGAGCTGGTCGAGCGAGGAGGTCTCGTTGTCCCGGCGCTCCTCGGTGGCCCGCTGGAACACGGCCAGCTCGGCCCGAAGGGCGTCCGCGGTGCGCGAGTTGGCCGCCTCGATGGCGTCCCGGGTGGCGGCGGCCACCCGCTCGAGGTTGCCCTCGACGTCCTCGGCGAGGCGGACGCGGAGCTCCATCATCCCCTCGGTGCGGAGGAGGGCCAGACTGTCGGTGGCTGCGCTCCCGTTCGACTGGATGGCGTTGAGGGCCATGCGCAGCTCCAGGACGTCGTCGCGCAGGGCTGCCACCGTGCCCGCGGCGGCCCGTTCGGTGACCTCCTTCAGCTCCGACCGGAGGCCGGCCACCACCGCCGACTCCACCCGAGCGGTCTCCGCGATCTGGTCGAAGCGCGGCTCGAGGGACGACAGCACGGCGTCGAGCTCGGTTCGCATCACGGCGGCCTGGACGTCGCCCATCCGAGCGACACCGGCCGCCAGGTCGGCCCGAACCTGCTCGGTGCCGTGGTCGGTGATCTCGGTGAGCCGTCGATCGATCTCGGCCCGCGTGGCCTCGACGAGGTGGGTGATCTCCGAGCGGAGGGCCTCGCCGTCGGCCCGGAGCCGTTCGCTGTCGCCGGTCCGCACGGCGGCGTCGGCCGCGGCGGCGTCGGCCAGCGCGCTGCGAACTGCGTCGGCCAGGGCGAGCTGGGCCCCCATGAGGGCCTCGCGCATCTCGCGCACCTCGGTCAGGCGCCGGGTGCTCTCGTCGTCGTTGGCGTCCCGAAGGGTGGCCTCCACCACCCCCACCAGGTCGGCCCGCACCGCGGCGGCGTCCGACTGCCGGGCCGCCGCCTCGCTGGCCAAGACTTGTTCGAGCTGCTCGGCCAGGCTCGCTTGCTGCGTCTCGAGCACCTCGCCAACGGCCCGAGCCTGCGCCGAGGTGGACGCCGCCAGCTGATCGCGCAGGGCGGCGAGCTGGGCCGCCGACTCCTCCTGCCGTTGGACGAGGTCGGCAGCCGAGGCCTGCTCGAGCCGCTCGGCCAGGTCGGCGACGAGCGCGGCGGCGTCCTCCCGTCGCTGGGCCAGGTCGGCGGCGGTGGCCTGGTCGAGGTGCTGCGCGAGTGCGCCGATCACCCGCTGCTGCAGGGCCTCGGCCTGCGCGGCTCGGCTGGCC
>JALYWQ010000007.1 GCA_030852625.1 Actinomycetota bacterium | reverse complement strand
ACCCCACCCCCCGAGGATGATGACCGCCACACCACGACGCTCTCCCGCCACACCCGCCCGACGCGTCCTCGTCGTAGCGACCGTCGTGCTGCTGGTCGGCCTCCCGACCCCGGCGGGAGCCCAGGGGTTGCCGGAGCCCTACGAGGATCCCCCGTTCACGTGCACCGTGCACGACTACGGCCAGACCGCGCCGCCGTTGATCGCCCCGCCCGATGACCCACTCTGCGTCCGGTACGACAAGACCAACGCCTCGCTGGATGATCTGGGGATCCTCGACTTCCTCGCCGGCGAACCGGGACGGGTCGCGATGGTCGCCGGGAAGTGCGGCTACTGGCAGCAGGACCACTGGGTGATCGGAGTAGGAGCCGGACTCCCACCCGCGATCGCATGGGTGGGGTCGTACTGGTACGACCTCCGCACCGGCACGGCCGGCGCCGCCCTCCGAAGCCTCGAAGTCCTCGGCCAGCCCGTTGATGCCACGTCGTTCGTCGCCGCACTGCGCCCGCTGGTGGGCGACGACGTCGCCGAGCAGCTGGCCCCGTACGCCGATCCAGGCGGCGGGGGCGGCGTGTCCTACGCCCTGCCGTCCGGAACCACCGGCGGACTCTGCGGACCGGCCGTTTCCCCGGCGGCCGTCGACGCACCGCCGGGGAGCGCCGCCCCCGACGCCGCGGCGCCCGCACCCCAACCCGGTCGCCTGCCGGCCACCGGAGAGGACCCGCGTTTGCTCACCGGCGGCGTTCTCCTCGTGCTGGCCGTCGCCGGTCGACGCCTGCTTCTTGTTGACTGATGAGTCAGTCAACTGTTGAGATGCCACTGACACCCGCAGACAGGAGTCCCTCATGGCCTTGCGCACCCGACTGACCGACGTCCTCGGCATCGAGCACCCCGTGATGCTCGCCGGGATGGGCGGGGTCTCGTACCACCGGCTCACATCGGCCGTCTCCGACGCCGGCGGCTTCGGCTGCCTGGGCGCCTCCGTGATGGGCAACGACCAGATGGTGGCCGAGATCGCTGCGGTGCGAGCGGCCACCGACAAGCCCTTCGGGGTCGACCTGCTCACCGCCATGCCTGGCGACATGCTGCAGCAGGTGGAGCTTCTGATCGAAGGCGGCGCCTCCGTGTTCGTCGCCGGGCTCGGGGTGCCGGCTGAGGCGGTCGAACTCTGCCATCGTCACGGTGTGCTGGTGGCCAACATGTGCGGCAAGGTCGTCCACGCCCGCAAGGCGGTCGACGCCGGATGCGACCTCGTGATCGCGCAGGGCACCGAAGGCGGTGGTCACACCGGCACGGTGGCCACGCTCCCCCTCGTGCCGCTCATCGTGGACGCGGTGGGCGATCAGGTCCCGGTCGTCGCCGCCGGCGGGATCTTCGACGGTCGCGGTCTTGCCGCCGCCCTTGCACTGGGCGCGGACGGGGCCTGGCTGGGCACGCGCTTCATCGCCACCCCTGAAGCCCAGGGTGTGATCGGCTTCAAGGAAGCACTCGTGGGCGCCGCCGAGGACGGCACCGTCATCAGCCGCGCCTACTCCGGCAAGACCATGCGCGTGATCCGCAGCGCCTACACCGACGAGTGGGAGGCGCGCACCGACGAACTGCAGCGCTTCCCCGCCCAGGCCATTGCCGCCTTCACCGAGGGCGTCTTCCACCTCGGCGGCGACGAGCACACCGAGGGCGTCGACCCCGAGCGCGAGTGCTATCCAGCCGGCCAGGCCGTCGGCGGCATCAGCGCTGTCACGCCTGCTCGCGACATCGTGCGCAGCCTCGTCGAGGAGGCAGAGGCGATGCTCAGCCGGATCGGTGGCTACGTGGCGGCCCCAGCGTGAAGGACCTCGAGGCCTTCGACGACCGCGGCTTCTTCACGGTCGAGGGCCTCTTCAGTGACGAGGAGTGCGACCAGATCGTCGCCGAGGTGGAGCGGGCGGCGTTCGAGCTCGCCCTTGGCGAGGCCGACGACGGTCCGCTCTCGTATCGGCCGATGATGCATCTCGGGTCGCCGGCCCTTGCGGCGGTCGCCGCGGACGCGCGCTGGTCGGGGGTGGTCCTTCCACTCCTCGGCACCGGCGACGCCCGCTTGTACTGGGAGCAGGCGGTGTCGAAGC
>JALYWQ010000391.1 GCA_030852625.1 Actinomycetota bacterium | reverse complement strand
GGCGCTCCAAGTGACCTTCGACTGCACCGATCCCCATGCGCAGGCCCGGTTCTGGGCCGTGGCCGCCGACATGCAGGTGGACGACCACCACGACATGATCACCGGCCTCATCGAGGGCGGGCAGGTGCCGGCCGACAGCGAGGACGTCGAGGAGGTCGACGGCCGCCGCCGCTGGAAGCCGTATGCCTCGATCTCGCCGAAGGACGAGGCCGACGGAAACCGGATGCTCTTCCAACTCGTCGAGGAGCCGAAGGTGGCGAAGAACCGGGTGCACCTCGACCTCCACGTGCCGGAGGGTGAACGGCCGACGAAGGTCGCCGAGCTGATCGAGCTCGGCGCCACGTGGCTCTGGGACGCCGCCGTGGGTCCCCAGAGCTGGGACACGCTCGCCGATCCCGAGGGCAACGAGTTCTGCGTCTCGTGAGCTGAACGACGACCTGCCACCCGCTTCACGGCCCACGGGACCGCGTTCTTCAGTAGCGTCCCCGCATGGCGCTGGTGGAGCTCGACAAGGTCACCAAGCGCTTCGGCACGATCGAAGCGCTGCGCGACGTCGACCTGTCGATCGAGGCTGGTGAGGTGGTCGTGCTCATCGGGCCCTCGGGCTCGGGCAAGTCGACGCTCTGCCGAACGATCAACCGGCTCGAGCCGATCGACAGCGGCGAGGTGCGCTTCGAGGGCAAGCCGATCCCGGTGGAGGGCAAGGAGCTGGCCAAGCTCCGCACCGACATCGGCATGGTGTTCCAGAGCTTCAACCTCTTCGCCCACAAGTCGGTGATCGACAACATCACCCTCGCCCCGGTGCGGGTGCGGAAGCTCCCGAAGGACCAGGCCCGCGACGAGGCCATGGCACTGCTCGAGCGGGTCGGCATCGCCGACAAGGCCGACCGCTACCCCGCCGAGCTCTCGGGCGGGCAGCAGCAGCGGGCCGCCATCGCCCGGGCCCTGGCCATGGAACCCAAGCTCATGCTCTTCGACGAGCCCACCTCGGCCCTCGACCCCGAGATGATCAACGAGGTGCTCGACGTGATGCGCGAGCTGGCCGCCGAGGGCACGACGATGCTCGTCGTGTCCCACGAGATGGGCTTCGCCCGGTCGGCCGCCAACCGCGTCGTCTTCATGGACGCCGGCCAGATCGTCGAGACCGCGCCGCCGGACCAGTTCTTCGCGGCCCCCACCACCGATCGGGCCAAGGCCTTCCTCTCCAAGATCCTCGTCCATTGACGACCTTCGACCTCGGGCGGACCCGAGTGCGACAGCACAGCAAACCAACCCAGGAGGAACTGTGAACAGGTATCGACGAACGGGCCGTGCGGCTCGACTTCTCGCCCTCGGGATGGGCGTCGCGCTCGTAGCCGCGGCGTGCGGCGGCGACGATGACGACACCGGCACCAGCGACACGACGGCGCCCGAAGAGGAGACGGCCACCACGTTCGAGGCCGGTTCCACCATGGCCGAGGTGCTGGCCGAGGGCACCCTCACCGTCGGCGTGAAGTTCGACCAGCCGGGCTTCGGGTTGACCAACCCGACCACGAGCGACGTCGAGGGCTTCGACATCGAGATCGCCGAGCTCATCGCCGACGCCATCGGCCCGGACGTCGAGGTCGAGCTGGTCGAGGCGGTGTCCAAGAACCGCGAGCCCTTCCTGCAGAACGGCACCGTGGACCTCGTCATCGCCACCTACACGATCAACGACACCCGCAAGCAGGTCGTCGACTTCGCCGGGCCCTACTTCGTCGCCCAGCAGGACCTCATGGTCGCTGCTGACGACGACTCCATCTCGTCGGTCGAGGATCTCGACGGCAAGAAGGTGTGCACGGTGAAGGGCTCGACGTCGGCGACCAACGTCACCGCAGCCGCCCCGGGTGCCGAGATCACGCTGCTCGACACCTACTCGCAGTGCGCCGAGGGCCTGGGCGACGGTCGCTACGACGCCGTCACCACCGACAACACGATCCTCGCCGGCCTGGCCCAGGCCAGTGACGGGGCCTACAAGCTGGTGAAGGCCCCGTTCAGCGACGAGCCCTACGGCATCGGGCTCCCGAAGGGCGATGACGCCTTCCGCGACTTCCTCAACGACGTCCTCGAGGAGAGCTTCGAGAACGGCGACTGGGCGGAAGCCTTCGAGTCCACCCTCGGTGCCATCGGCCTCGACACCCCGGAGCCCCCGGAGGTCGACCGCTACACCGAGACCCCGCCGGCACCGATGACCACCACGACGGCGGCCGCCAACTAGCCCCACCGACCCGAGCGGTCCGTGGAGGTCGTCCTCGACAACCTGGATCTGTTCGCCCGTGGCCTGCGGACCACGGTGTCGCTCACGTTGCTGTCCTTCGGGGTGGCGCTCGTGGTCGGCACCGTGGCCGCGGCCTGCCGGGTGAGCCCGATCCCGCCGTTGCGCTGGGCCGCCGCGGGCTACGTCGAGGCCATCCGGAACACGCCGCTGACGGTGCTGTTCATCCTCTTCTTCTTCGGCCTGCCCAAGGTGGGCCTGGTCTTCGAACCGTTCCCCACCGCGATCATCGTGCTCGGGGGCTACACCGGCACCTACGTGGCCGAGATGCTCCGGTCCGGCATCAACGCCGTGGCCACTGGGCAGGCCGAGGCGGCCCGGTCGCTCGGGCTCACGTTCCCGCAGGTGCTGGTGACGATCGTCCTCCCGCAGGCGTTCCGGACGGTCGTCGCACCGCTTGGCGGCCTCTGGGTGGCGTTGGTGAAGAACAGCTCCATCGCGTCGGTGATCGCCGTGAAGGACCTCGCCTACATCAGCGACATCCTCACGCAGGAGACGGCCCGGGCCATCCCGATCTTCCTGGGCACCTGCATCGCCTACCTCCTCATCACCATCCCGTCCGGCATCGTCATCGAGGTGCTCGACCGTCGACTGGCGATCCACCGATGAGCCAGCCGGGAGTGCTTCAGCTGGCCGACGAGCTGGGGCCCCGCGGCCGGCGGCGGGTGCGCATCGCCACCGCGATCTCGGCGGTCATCGTCGCTGGCGTGCTCTACGTCGCCTTCCAGCGCCTCAGCGACCGGGGTCAGCTGGAGTGGGACAAGTGGGAACCGTTCACGCAGTGGTCGGTGGTGAAGTTCCTCGCCGGGGGTCTCGGCGACACCGTGCGAGCGGCGGGCGCGGCCATGGTGCTGGCGCTCGTGCTCGGCACCGCCCTGGCCCTGATGCGCCTCTCCCGGGTGGCGCCGGTGCGCTGGTTCGCAGCAGCGTTCATCGAGTTCTTCCGGGGCGTCCCGCTCATCCTCCTGATCTTCTTCACGTTCTTCGGGCTCCGGAACTACGACGTCGACATCGACCCCTACCAGTCGCTCGTCGTCGCGCTCGGTATCTACAACGGCGCCGTGCTCGGCGAGATCTTCCGGGCCGGCATCCGTTCGCTCGACCCCGGCCAGTCCGAGGCGGCGTGGTCGCTCGGGCTCGGCTACTGGCCCACGATGCGCCTCGTCGTCGTGCCCCAGGCCATCCGCCGCATGATCCCCGCGGTCATCAGCCAGCTGGTGACGCTCCTCAAGGACACGTCGCTCGGGTTCGTCATCACCTATCCCGAGCTCCTCCGGCGGAGCCGGAGCACGGGCGAGTTCTTCGCCAACCCGCTGCAGACCACCGTGATCGTGGCGGTCGTCTACATCATCGTGAACTACGCCCTCGGACGGTTGGCCCGTTGGCTCGAAGGCCGTCAGCGCCGCCGCCTCGGCGCGGGGCAGATGGTGGTCACCGGCGTGGAAGACCTGAGCGCGACGAGCGCCGCCGGCACCGCCTCGGTCGCCAACTGACCGACGAGCTCAGGCCTCCGACTTCTTGGGCTTCTGGAACGTGCTGAGGAGCTGCACGAGGGTGCGGACGCCGAAGCCGGTGCCGCCCTTCACGATCTCGCCGTCGGTCTCGCTGGCGTCGGACGGCCCGGCGATGTCGAGGTGGACCCACGGGATGCCCTCGCCCACGAACTGCTGCAGGAACATCCCCGCCGACAGCGCCCCGCCGAAGCGGCCGTTGGTGATGTTCTTCAGGTCGGCGACGTCGCTGTCGAGCTTGCCCCGCAGGTAGCTCGGCAACGGCAGCGGCCACACCGGCTCGCCGGCGGCGTCCGCGGCGGCACGCACCTGCTCGGCGAAGCCCCGGTGGTTGGCCATGAGGCCGGCGGTGCGGTCGCCGAGGGCCACCATGCAGGCGCCGGTGAGGGTGGCCAGGTCGACGATGACGTCGGGCGCGGCCTCGGTGGCCAGGCTGAGGCCGTCGGCCAGGATCAGCCGGCCCTCGGCATCGGTGTTCAACACCTCCACCGTGGTGCCGTTGCGGATCGTGAGCACGTCACCGGGCCGGGTGGCGTCGGGACCGGTCATGTTGTCGGTGAGGGGCACGAAGCCGAGCACGCGCACCTTGGCGCCCACCGCGGCGATGGCCTTCATGGCCCCGACGACGGCGGCACCTCCGCCCATGTCGCCCCGCATGCCCACCATGCCGTCGGCCGTCTTGAGGGAGAGCCCACCCGAGTCGAACGTGATGCCCTTGCCCACCAGCGCCACCGTGGCCCGCGGCTTGTCGGGTTCGTAGGCCAGCTGCAGGAACCGAGGCGGCTGCGACGATCCGCGGTTCACGCCGAGGACGCCGCCGAGGCGCTCCTTGCGGATCTCCTTCTCGTCCCAGACCGAGACGGTGAAGCCGGAGCCCTCCGCCTCGGCCACCACCCGCTTGGCCAGCTCGCTCGGGGTGAGGGACCCGCCGGGCTCGTTCACGAGGTCGCGTGCCCACGTGACGGCCTCGGTGATCGCGACAGCGCGGTCGACGGCGTCCTGCACCCGCTTGCCGCCCGCTGCCACCAGCTGCACGGAGGCCAGCTCGGCCGGCTTCGGCTTCGACTTGAACGCCGTGTACTGGTAGCCGCCGAGCACCAGGCCCTCGACGACCGCGGCCGCGGCGCGGCCCTTGTCCTGCTCGGCCGGAAGCGACGCCAGCAGGTCGACCGCCAGCGACGGGTGGCGCTTGGCGGCCCGGGCCAGGTTGCCGGCGGCGCGCCGGAGCACGTCGGGCGTGAGCTCGGCGACCGGACCGAGGCCCACCACGAACGTGGTGCGACCGTCTCCCGCCGGCAGGGCCCGGATCTCCCCCGCCTTGGCCTCGAAGCCCTGGGCGGCGAGGAAGGCCCCGTCGACGCCGGCACCGTCAACAGCGCCGCTGACCACGCCGACGGCGGTGGCGGCGGCGTCCTCGGGGACGGTACGGACGAGCTCGATCGTGATGGGCAACGGAGGACCTCCGGGGTCAGTCGGTCTTGGACGGGAGGGCCTGGCCCTCCACCCAGCGGGCCAGCGTCCACAGGAGCGTGGACAGCCGGTTGAGGTACGGGATGACGTGCGACCCGTCGACCGCCACGGCCGCCGCGGCTCGCTCGGCCCGCCGCACGACGGTGCGAGCGACGTCGAGGAGGGCCGAGGCCCGGTCCTGGCCCGGCACGACGAACTCGCTCGGCAGCTCGAACTGCGCCGCCACGTCGGTGATGGCTTGCTCGAGCTGGCCGATCATCGCGGCGCTCACGAGCGTCGACCCTTCGGCCAGCTTGGACCGGTTGTCGTCGTCGGTGGCCAGCTCGGCCATCAGCACCCAGAGGTCGCGCTCGACGGCGACGAGCACCTCGTCGATCTCCGGACGGTGGCGCAGCTCGGCCCGGGCCAACCCGATGGCCGCCTGGGCCTCGTCCGCCGAGCCGATGGCCTCGAAGCGCTCCGACGTCTTGGGCTCCCGGCCGCCGTAGTAGAGCCCCGACGTCCCGTCGTCGCCCTTGCCGGTCCACAGTCGGGTCACGAGGTCCGACCCTACCGGTCGCCCACCACCATCCGAACTGACAGCGCAGCGGACACATCGATGTGCACGCTGCCCTGTCAGTTCGCAGGCCCTTCGGGCGTCACCAGGTGTCGATGTTGGGGCGCTTCTTGCCCTCACGCGGCGCCGGGGGCGGGGCGCTCCCGAACGCGGCTGAGATCCAGCGGCGGGAGTCGGCGGGATCGATCACGTCGTCGATCTCGAAGTAGCTGGCCGAGTTCACGGCCCGGCCGTGCTCGTACATGCGGTCGACCATCTCGTTGAACACCCGCTCCCGTTCGACGGGGTCCTCGATGGCGTCGAGCTCCTTGCGGTAGCCGAGGCGCACCGCCCCCTCGAGGCCCATCCCGCCGAACTCCCCGGTGGGCCAGGCCACGGTGAAGAGCGGTTGCTTGAACGTGCCCCCGGCCATGGCCATGGCCCCGAGCCCGTAGCCCTTGCGCAGGACGATGGTGCCGGTGGGGACGGTGAGGTTGGCACCGGTGACGAACAGCCGGCTGGCGTGGCGCACGAGCGCCGTGGTCTCGGCCTCGGGTCCCACCATGATCCCAGGCGTGTCGCAGAGGAACAGGATCGGCAGGTCGAAGGCGTCGCAGAGCTGCAGGAAGCGGGCCGCCTTGTCGGCCCCGTCGGCGTCGATGGCGCCGGCCAGGTGGGACGGGTTGTTGGCCACCAGGCCCATCGGCCGGCCCTCCACCCGCACGAGCGCCGTCACCATCCCGTGCCCGAACCCGGCCCGCAGCTCGAGCACCGAGCCGACGTCGGCGATGGCCTCGATGGCGGCGCGCACGTCGTAGGCCCGCAGTCGTTGCTCGGGCACCACGTTCCGGGCCAGCGACGGGTCGGGGGCTTCCCACTCCTCGACGGGGCCCTGGAAGTAGGAGAGGTAGCGCTTGGCGACGGCCACCGCTTCGGCTTCGTCGGCCACCGGGATGTCGACCACCCCGTTGGCCACCTGCACCTCGAGCGGACCGATGGCCTCCGGCTCGAACACACCGAGCCCGCCGCCCTCCACCATCGCCGGACCGCCCATGCCGATGTTGGAGCCCTCGGTGGCGATCACCACGTCGCAGCAGCCGAGGAGGGCGGCGTTGCCGGCGAAGCAGCGGCCCGAGGTGATGCCGACGAGCGGGACCAAGCCACTCAACCGGCCGAAGAGGTGGAAGGCCAGCACGTCGAGCCCGGAACCGCCGATCCCGTCGGTGTCGCCGGGACGCCCGCCGCCGCCCTCGGCGAAGAGCACGAACGGCAGCCGTTGGCGCTCGACGAGCTCGAACAGGCGGTCCTTCTTCCGGTGGTTCTGACCGCCCTGGGTGCCGGCGAACACCGTGTAGTCGTAGGACGCCACGACCACGGGGTGCCCGTCGATGCGCCCGAGCCCGCCGACCAGGCCGTCGGCCGGGCTGCGCTCGATGAGGTCCTCCACGCTCCGGCGGCGCCGTTGGGCGGCCAGCACGAGCGGCCCGTACTCCACGAACGAACCGTCGTCGAGGAGGTCGGCCAGGTTCTCGCGTGCGGTGCGCTGGCCGGTCCGCCGTCGGCGGGTCACGGCGTCGGGGCGAGCCTCGTCGAGGCCCACGTCGTGGCGGGCCCGGACCAGCGCGAGGTCGGCCCGCTCCCCCGCTGCGCCGGCGGCCGGCTCGACACCAGCGTCGTCACCTACCGGCGCCGCCGTCTCGTCGACCGTGACCAGCAGGGTCCCCACCACCACGTTGTCGCCGATCTGGACGTGGACCTCGGCCACGACACCACCCGCCGGGCTGGGCACCCCGTGCTCCATCTTCATCGACTCGAGGACCGCCACCTCCGTGGCGGCGCCGACACGGTCCGTGACCCCGAGGATGTGGACGACCGTGCCCTGCAGCGGGGAGCGGATCTCGATCATGTTGGCTGTTTACTGCCGCTCGATGGCTCGATGTGGCTTCGGTCACGGTGGGTGGCGCCGGTAGCCTTGTCGGACCATGGTCTCCAGCAGGTACCTCGATCTCGCCAAGGAGAAGGTCGTCGTCTACGACGGCGCCTTCGGCACTTACGTCCAGGCCCTCGACCTGGGCCCTGACGACTTCGGGGGTGAGCACTTCGAAGGCTGCACGGACCTCCTCGTCGTCACCCGACCGGACGTGATCGCCGGGATGCACGAGGCCTTCTTCAACATCGGCGTCGACGTGGTGGAGACGGCCAGCTTCGGCGCCTTCGCCGTCCCGCTGGCCGAGTACGGGATCCCCGAACGCGCCCACGAACTCAACGTGGCCGCCGCCACCATCGCCCGCGAGGTGGCTTCCGGCCACGGTGGCCTCGTCGCCGGGTCGATCGGACCGGGCACCAAGTTCGCCTCCCTCGGCCAGATCCGCTTCGCCGAGCTGCGCGACGCCTACGAGGTCCAGGCCCGCGGTCTCCTCGAGGGCGGGGTCGACCTCTTCCTCGTGGAGACGCAGTTCGACCTGCTCGGCGCCAAGGCCGCCATGATCGGCTGCCGCCGGGCCATGGCCGCCCTCGGCCGCGAGGTCCCCATCCAGGTGCAGGTCACCATCGAGCTCACCGGCACCATGCTGCCGGGCACCGAGATCGGCGCCGCCCTCGCAGCCCTCGATGCCATGCAGCCCGATGCCATCGGCATCAACTGCGCCACCGGCCCAGCCGAGATGAGCGAGCACCTCCGCTACCTCGGCCAGCACGCCCGCATGCCGATCTCGTGCCTCCCCAACGCCGGCCTCCCGTCGGTGGTCGACGGGGCCATGCACTACGACCTCACGCCGGCCCAGCTCGGCGAGTACCAGGCCCGCTTCGTGAGCGAGTTCGGCGTGTCGATCGTGGGCGGCTGCTGCGGCACCACCGTCGAGCACATC
>JALYWQ010000477.1 GCA_030852625.1 Actinomycetota bacterium | reverse complement strand
TCGATGAGGCCGGTGATCATGTCGTGGTGGTCGTCCACCTGCATGTCGGCGGCCACGGCCCAGAACCGGGCCTGCGCATGGGGATCGGTGCAGTCGAAGGTCACTTGGAGCGCCATGGGGCCACCGTAGGCAGCCACCACTGACGCGCGCTGTCAGTGTTCCGAGCGGGTTGTCAGGGATCTCGGTCAGGCCGCTTCGGGTCCGGGGGGCGGTGGGGCGGCACCGACCTCCGGACCCGAGACCTGTGGTGGGGCAGCGAGCCGGGCTTCGTGGCGGGCGACGGCCCAGGCGGTGGCGTCGTGGGCCATCGCCGGGTGGATGCGCCACCGGTGGAGCTGGCGTTCGGCGGTGGCGCCGTCCTCGCCCAGCTCGAGGAGTGACAGGGCGAGCTGGCGGGCCCGTTGGCGGACGGTCTCCGCGCTCACGGGGCCCGTCGGTTGGGCTGGGCCATTTTCGATCCACCGCTGGTGGTCGGCCCGGAGGGGCTCGGGCAGCCGTTCGAGCTGGGATCTGGTGAGCGGCGGCAGCTTCCGCCGGGCCCTGAGGGTGCCGTCGCTCAGCTCGGTGGCCCCGAAGCGGCAGCACCGCTCGATCGTGCGCATGAACGGGGCGTGCTTGCCGCCCCGCGCCCCCAGGCCGAGCTCGGCGGCGGTGGTGGGCAGGTCGAGCTCGAAGCCGTCGGGCTGGGCCTCGAGGCCGTCGGCCAACCGGCGCACGAACCACGTGGCCGACGGGCCGAGCACGCCGAGCCAGAACCGCTCGACGTAGGCCGATCGTGGGTCCCAGCCGACGGTGTCGATCACCACGTCGGGCCACGGCACGACCGTGAGGGAGGGGATCGGGAACTCGGTCACGGTGCTCGACATCGGTGCCTCCGCCAGTGTGAGTGACTTTCATGCACTTTCGCTGTAGATCGATGGATCGTCAAGCACAAGTTGCGGGCTGCTGCGGCGCCGTAGCCTGAACGCCGTGCCGGACGCGGACGACGACCTCCTGCGGGCCCGGGGCCTGCTCCACCAGGCGGAGCGGGTGGTGGTGCTCACCGGCGCCGGGATCAGCACGGACAGCGGCATCCCCGACTTCCGCGGGCCGAACGGCCTCTGGACCAAGGACCCCGCCGCCGAGAAGGCCTCGAACATCCACCACTACCTGTCCGACCCCGAGGTGCGGAAGGCCCGCTGGCGCAGCTGGCTGGCGTCGGCGGAGCGCGAGCAGCCGCAGCCCAACGCCGGCCACCGTGCGCTGGTGGATCTGGAACGGTCGGGTCGTCTGCTGGCGTTGCTGACCCAGAACGTCGACGGCCTGCACGTGGCGGCGGGCTCCGATCCGTCGCTCGTCGTCGAGATCCACGGCACGACCAGAGAGGTCGCCTGCCTGGACTGCGGCGAGCGGGCCCCCATGGAGCGGGCGCTGGCACGGGTCGCAGCGGGGGAGGACGATCCGCCCTGCCGCACCTGTGGCGGCATTCTGAAGTCGGCCACGATCAGCTTCGGGCAGTCGCTCGTCACCCGCGACCTCCAGCGGGCTGACGACGCGGCGCGGAGCTGCGACGTGCTCCTCGCCCTGGGCACGACCCTCGCCGTCTACCCGATCGCCGAGGTGGTTCCGCTGGCGGCCAGCCGGGGTGCCGGCATCGTCATCGTCAACCAGGAGCCCACCGAGATGGACGACCTCGCCGACGTCCTGCTGCGGGGTTCGCTCAGCGAGGTGCTCCCGGCGCTCGTGGAGGGAATCCCGGCCCTGGCTTGATTGTTGACCCAGCCGGTAGGTTTTTCTCCCCCGACCAACGAAGGACACCGCAATGCCCAGCTTCCGTGAGCTCCTCGCCACCACCAAGGAACAGGTCCGAGAGGTCGACACCGACGCCGCCGACGCCGCCCGCAAGCAGGCGGGCACCGTCGTGCTCGATGTGCGGGAGCCCGAGGAGAACGAGCAGGGCGCCATCCCCGGGGCCCTGCACATCCCCCGCGGCACCCTCGAGACGTCGATCGAGAGCCGGATCCCCGACAAGGGCACGCCGATCGTGATCCATTGCGCCTCCGGCGTGCGGTCGGCCTTCGCGGCCAAGACCCTCACGGAGCTCGGCTACACCGACGTGGTCTCGATGGCCGGCGGGTTCAACAAGTGGAAGGACGAGGGGCGCGACTGGGCGGCCCCGAAGAACCTCACCGGCGAGCAGCGCAACCGCTACCAGCGCCACCTGCTGCTCCCTGAGGTCGACGTCGTCGGCCAGCAGAAGCTGCTCGATTCCCGGGTGCTCCTCCTCGGCGCCGGTGGGCTCGGTTCCCCGGCCGCCCTCTACCTGGCCGCGGCCGGCGTGGGCACCATCGGCATCATCGACATGGACGTCGTCGACGCCTCCAACCTCCAGCGCCAGATCCTCCACAACATGGAGCGCATCGGCGACCGCAAGGTCGACTCGGCCAAGAAGACCATCACCCTCCTCAACCCCGACGTCGACGTGGTGTCCTACGACGTGCGCCTCGGCGCCGACAACGTCATGGACATCCTCCCGGGCTGGGACGTGATCCTCGACGGCACCGACAACTTCCCCACGCGGTTCCTCGTCAACGACGCCTCCGTGAAGCTCGGCATCCCGGTGGTCCACGGGTCGATCTTCCGCTTCGAGGGCATGGTCACGGTCTTCGATCCGAAGAACGGGCCCACCTACCGCGACATGGTCCCCGAGCCGCCGCCCGCCGAGATGGCCCCGAGCTGCGCCGAAGCCGGCGTGCTCGGCGTGCTGCCCGGCATCATCGGTTCGATCCAGGCCATCGAGACGATCAAGTTGCTCCTCGACCTCGGTGACCCGCTGATCGGCCGGCTCCTCGCCTACGACAGCCTCGAGCAGTCGTTCCGGGAGTACAAGGTCCGCAAGGACCCCACCAACGAGATCACCTACGAGAACCGCGATCGGATCACGGTCGCCGAGCTCGACGGGCTGTGCCTGCCGCACCCGCTGCAGCCGCCGGCCGCCTGACCGGGGCGCTCAGCGGTCGGCCGCGCTGCGCAGGCCGCTGAGCAGCAACACCGACCAGTACGCGGCCCACGCCTGCCGCACCCGCAACGGCGGGTCGGCCAGCCGGAGCTGGATCACCGAGCGGACGAACCTCGTGCGGTTCACCGCGTCGACGATCGACAGCGGCACCGGGCTGAGCACCTCAGCCGTCATGCACCCGATGGACGGGCTGGTCGAGCCCTGGCCCACGTTCACACCGCGCACGCAGATCTCCCGCACACCTTCGGCGGCCTGCACCGTGAGGTCGAACCCGTGCGCCGTGGCCAACCCCCGCTCGGCCAGCTCCGGCCGCTGATCGGCGGCTGCGATCGTCTTCACCTCCGTGCCGTCGACGAGCACGGTGGCCTGGATCGGATCGGCCACATCGGGATCGTGGACCCAACCGGTGATCCGCACCCGGCCCTTGGCCCCCTCCACCGTCTCGACGGCGCCCTTCGGGATGTGGACGTCGGGCTGGCACATGGCCACGAGGTCGAGGCCCTTGGCCTTGATCCCCTCGATCACCCGGGGGAGCGCAGCGATGGTCTGGGCCCGGTCGCCCCCCGCGTCGTGCAG
>JALYWQ010000451.1 GCA_030852625.1 Actinomycetota bacterium | reverse complement strand
GGCGATGGCGTCCTCGTTGCGGAGGGTGATGCCGACGTCGTCGAGACCCTCGAGGTAGCGCTCCTGGGTGGCGGCATCGAGCGGGAAGGTGGTGTCGAGCCCGATGGCCGGGGCGCTGACCGTGAGGCGCTCGAGGTCGACCACGATCTCGAGGCTCGGGTCGGACTCCACCGCAGCGAGCAGCTGCGCGCCCACCTCGCCGCTCACCTGCACCGGGACCAGGCCGTTCTTCGTGCAGTTGTTGCGGAAGATGTCGGCGAACCGAGGGCTGATCACGGCCTCGAAGCCGTAGTCCATGATCGCCCACACGGCGTGCTCCCGGGACGAGCCGGTGCCGAAGTTGGGGCCGGCCACGAGGATGTTGGCGCCGGCGAAGCGCTCGTCGTTGAGGACGAAGGCCCGATCGTCGCGCCACGACGAGAAGAGGCCCTTGCCGAAGCCGGTGCGCTCCACCCGCTTCAGCCATTCGGCCGGGATGATCTGGTCGGTGTCGACGTCGGAACGGTCGAGCGGCACTGCAGTGCCCTGGACGATTCGTACGGCTCGCATCATCGTGTCCTTCAGTCCAGATCCGAGGGCAGGGCGAAGTGCCCGGCGATGGCGGTGGCGGCGGCGACGGCGGGGGAGACCAGGTGGGTCCGGCCGCCCCGGCCCTGCCGGCCTTCGAAGTTGCGGTTGCTGGTGCTGGCCGAGCGCTCGCCCGGTGCCAGCTTGTCGGGGTTCATGGCCAGGCACATCGAGCAGCCCGGCTCCCGCCAGTCGAACCCGGCGGCCTTGAAGATCTGGTCGAGCCCCTCGGCCTCGGCCTGGTCCTTCACCTTGAACGAGCCCGGCACCACGAGGGTGCGCATGCCGGCCTTCACCTTGCGACCCTCGGCCACCTTGGCCGCGGCACGGAGGTCCTCGATGCGGGAGTTGGTGCAGGATCCGATGAACACGGTGTCGACGGCGACGTCGCGCATCGGCACGCCGGCGGTGAGCCCCATGTACTCGAGGGCCCGGGCCGCGCTGTCGCGCTCGCTCGCATCGGCGAAGTCGTCGGGCGACGGGATGTTGGCGACGAGCGGGATCACCTGGGCCGGGTTGGTGCCCCAGGAGACGTGCGGCGTGATGGCGGTGGCGTCGAGGAACACCTCCTTGTCGAAGGTCGCGCCGGGATCGGTGGGCAGCGAACGCCAGTCCTCGAGCGCCCGCTCCCATGCCGCACCCTTGGGGGCGTGGGGTCGGCCCTCCAGGTAGGCGAAGGTGACGTCGTCGGGAGCGATGAGGCCGGCCTTGGCGCCTGCTTCGATCGACATGTTGCAGATCGTCATCCGGCCCTCCATCGAGAGGGCCTCGATGGCTGCGCCGCGGTACTCCATGATCGAGCCGATGCCGCCGCCGGTGCCGACCCTGCCGATGATGGCGAGCACCACGTCCTTGGCCGTGGTGCCCTCGGGCAGGTCGCCCTCGACGGTGATGGCCATGGTGCCGGGGCGGACCTGGGGGAGGGTCTGGGTGGCGAGGACGTGCTCGACCTCGCTGGTGCCGATGCCGAAGGCCAAGGCCCCGAACGCACCGTGGGTGGAGGTGTGGCTGTCACCGCACACGATCGTCATGCCGGGAAGAGTGCGGCCCTGCTCGGGGCCGATCACGTGGACGATGCCCTGGTTGGGGTCGCCCATGCCGAAGTGGGTGATGCCGAACTCGCTCGTGTTGGCCTCGAGGACCTCGAGCTGCTTGGCCGAGATGGGATCGGCCACCGGCTGGTCGATGTCCTCGGTGGGCACGTTGTGGTCGGCGGTGGCGACGGTGAGGTCGGGGCGGCGGACCGTGCGCCCCGACAGGCGGATGCCGTCGAAGGCCTGTGGGCTGGTGACCTCGTGCACGAGGTGGAGATCGATGTAGAGGAGGTCGGGTTCGCCGGGGGCCGAGTGCACGACGTGCCGGTCCCAGACCTTCTCGCTCAGGGTGCGGGGCTCTGCCATGTTGGGAAGACTTCCTTGCTGTCTCGAATGGTGAGACGCTAATCTCGTCTGGTGGACAGTGTAAGCGGCGTCGGCGTGCTGGACAAGGCGATGGTGGTGCTGGCGGCCGTCGAGGACCGGCCCTGCACCCTCGCCGAGCTGGTGCCGGCCACCGGTCTCAGTCGCCCCACCGCCCATCGATTGGCGGTGGCCCTCGAGGCCCACGGCCTCCTCCGCCGGGACGACGACGGCCGCTTCTGCCTCGGGCTGCGCTTCATCGGCCTCGGCCATTCGGCGGCCGAATCGGTACCGGTGTGGGCGGCCGCCCGTCCGGCCCTGGTGTGGCTCCACGAGCAGACCGGCGAGTCGGTGCAGCTGTTCGTGCGTGACGGCGAGCACCGGGTGTGCGTCGACTCCATCGAGTCGCTGCGGGAGCTCCGCACCATCGTCCCGGTCGGGGCGCGACTGCCGCTGGCGGTCGGCAGCGCCGGGCGGGTGCTGTCGGGGGCCAGCAACGGGGTCTCGGCCAAGGGCTGGGTGCAGAGCGTGGGGGAGCGCGAGGAGGGCGTGGCGTCGGTGTCGGCGCCCGTGCACGACCGGTCCGGCCATGTCGTCGCCGCGGTGTCGGTCAGCGGCCCCATCCAGCGGACGTCCCGCAAGCCCGGCGACCGCTACGGCTCGCTCGTGGCCGAAGCCGCCCGCCAGGTGGAAGAGGCGGTCGCCCGCTGACCTGCTCAGCCTCGCGTGCCGGAGGCCAGCGGCGGGGGCGGCGGCACATCGCTACCGTCGAAGGGTGCACCTCACCTGGAGAGCCCTGGCTGTCGGGCTCCTCCTCGTAGGACTGATCGCTTGCTCGAGCGACGGTGGCCTGCCGTGCTCGAACGGCGTTCGGATCGTCACCAGTCGATTCTCGGGCGAGAACGGCTGGCACCGACAGTTGATCGTCACGGACGGGGAGGCTCGCCACGCCAAGGCGGTCACCGACCCCGACGACAACGCCGAAGCCCCGACGTTCTCTCCCGACGGGAGCCAGGTCGCCT
>JALYWQ010000446.1 GCA_030852625.1 Actinomycetota bacterium | reverse complement strand
CAGCAACACGTAGCCCTCGCGGGGGTCGGACGGCGGGCGCAGCCCCACCACGTTGTGCAACGTGGCCGGTCGCTCCGCGCCGAGCGCCCGCATCTGCACCGACTGGTCCACGACGTCGCTCGCCGTCACGAGGGACACCACCGCCGGGATCGGCGACGTGACCTTCAACGCGATCAGCGCGTCGTGCTCGAGGTCGCCCTGGAGGACGGCGCCCACCCCACCCCGGTCGTGGATGGTGCGCACCGCACCGCCCAGGTCGGCGGTGAAGTTGTTCCACTCCGGGCTCAGCACCTCGTAGGGCACGAACCCGCACTCGCCGGCCCCCACCTGGTCGTAGGGCCGAACCGTGCAGGTGAGCCCGTCGGGAGGCGTCGGCACGCGGAGCTCCACCGCGCTCTCCGCCGGGAACGACCGGTCGTCGGCGAGGCGCACGAGCGAGGGCTCTCGCCCGGTCCTGTAGTCGACGTCCCAGACCGTCGAGGGTCGGTCGTGCCGGATCACGTCGTACCCGGCCGCCTCGAGGACCCCAGCGGCGTGGTCGGCGGCGGCCGCCAAGCCCGGGCTCCCGAACCGGCGGTACGTGGGTGGTGGGGAGAGCTCGACGAGGTGGCGGAGATGGGCGTTGGGATCACCGACCGGGGCCACGGGGCTGTCGTCCTGCGCGCCGCCGCTCGGCGCCACCAGCAGCGATCCCGTCAGGCAGATCCCGCCCACGACCGCGATCGTCCACCGCCGCCACCGATGCCCCATCCCGTGGATGGTAGGTACAGACTGGGTCCATGGCGACGGGCATACTCCTCGTGTCCTGCCCGGATCAGCCCGGGATCGTCGCCGCGGTGGCGGCCTTCGTGGCCGGTCACGGCGGCAACGTGATCGATCTGCAACAGCACACCGACCACACCGATGGGGCGTTCTTCCAGCGGGTGGAGTTCGAGCTCGACGCCTTCGACCTGGACCGAGCCGACATCGCCGCCGCCTTCACCCCCGTCGCCGATCGCTACGCCATGACGTGGTCGCTGCGCTTCTCCGACGATCGGCCCCGCGTCGCGGTGCTGGCGTCCAAGGAGCCGCACTGCCTGCACGACCTGCTGAACCGCTGGCGAACGGGGGAGCTGCCGGTCGAGCTGACGACAGTGGTCAGCAACCACCCCGACCACGCCGAGCTGGCCGGTTGGTTCGACGTGCCGTACGTGCACCTCCCGATCGTCGACGGGGACCAGGCCACGCAGGAGGCCGCCGTGCGCGAGCACCTCCGGGCCGAGCGCATCGAGCTCGTCATCCTTGCCCGCTACATGCGCGTGCTGTCGGCGGCCTTCTGCGACGAGTGGCCGGCCGCCATCATCAACATCCACCACTCGTTCCTGCCCGCCTTCCAGGGGGCACGGCCCTACCACCAGGCCCACGAGCGGGGCGTGAAGCTGGTCGGGGTCACCGCCCACTACGCCACCGCCGAGCTCGACGACGGCCCGATCATCGACCAGGACGTGATCCGGGTGAGCCACCGCGACGATGTCGAGGACCTCAAGCGCAAGGGCCGCGACCTGGAGGTGACCGTGCTCGCCCGCGCGGTGCGGGCCCACGTCCACCACCGCGTGCTCGTCTACGGCCGGCGCACGGTCGTCTTCGACTAGCGCGATTGCTTCAGTGGTGGCTGGCCCAGGTGGCCACCATGGCGGCGTAGCGGCCGCCCTCGGCGAGGAGGGCATCGTGGGTGCCGAGCTCCACGATGCGGCCGTCGTGCACCACTGCGACACGGTCGGCCCGCCGGGCCGTCGCCAGCCGGTGGGCGATGAGGATCGCAGTACGACCCTCGAGGAGCACGTCGAGGGCGTCCTCGATGCGGGCCTCCGAGCGGAGGTCGAGGTTCGAGGTGGCTTCGTCGAGCACGAGGATCCGAGGCCGGGCGAGGAAGGCGCGGGCGAGGGCGAGGAGCTGCCGTTCACCCGACGACAGCGACACGCCCCGCTCGTGCACCGGCGTGTCGAGCCCGTCGGGAAGTCGGTCGAGCAGGTCGCCCAGGCCCACCAGCTCGCACGCCTCGAGCACCTCGGCCTCGCCGGCGTCGGGGCGGGCGAAGGCCACGTTGTCGCGGATCGAGCCACCGAAGAGGAACGCCTCCTGCGGCACCGTCCCCACCTGGCGGCGGACCGAGCTGAGCGACACCGAGCGCACGTCGATCCCGTCGAGCAGCACCCTGCCCTCGGAGGCGTCGTAGAGGCGGTTCACGAGCTTGGCGATGGTGGACTTGCCGGCACCCGTCTCCCCGACGAAGGCGAACGTCTCCCCTGCAGCGATGGTGAGGTCGACGTCGTGCAGCACCGGCCGTCCGGGTGCATACGAGAAGGTGACGTGGTCGAGCCGCACCTCGCCTGCGAGCGGCGGGAGGTCCGGCGCATCCGGCAGCTGGGCGACCGACGGCGCCTCGGCGAAGAGCTCCCGGAGCTTCCGGACCGACGCCTGGCCCTGCTGGTAGGTGTTGTAGAGCTGCACCATCTGCTGGATGGGGGCGAAGAAGGCGCCGAGGTACAGGACGAACGCCACCAGCTCGCCGAGCTCGAGCGTCCCCTGCTGCACCCAGCGCCCGCCGATGAGGAGGATCACGGCCTGGCCCGCCATGCCCACCGCTTCGGTGATCCCGCCGTAGGTGGCGCCCACGTTGGCGGTCGCGTCGTTGGCCCGGCGGTAGGCGAGCGCGATGGTGCGGTGCTCGGCCACGTTGCGCCGCTGCCGGTTGTGGGCCGTGATGATCCGGATCCCCGACAGGCTCTCCTGCAGGTGGGCGAGCACCTCGGCGATGCGGTCCCGGACCACGTCGAAGGTGGTGTCGGACGCAGTGCGGTACCAGAGCGTGGCGGCCACCATGGCCGGCACCACCACCCCCACGGTGACGAGGGCCAGCGCGGGGTTGAGCCAGAAGAGCACGCTCGTCACGAACACCACGGTGAGGCCCTGCACGAAGAGCTGGACCAGACCCTCCTGCAGGAGCTGGGTGAGGTTGTCGAGGTCGCTCGTCATCCGGGTCATGAGGCGACCGGCCTTCTCCCTCGAGAAGAAGTCGACCGACAGCCGCTGGAAGTGGGCGAACACCCGGCACCGCAGGTCGTAGAGCAGCCGCTCCCCCACCCGGCCCGTCCACCGGATCCGCACGTGGGTGGTGACGATGCCGAGCACGATGGTGACGGCGTAGGCGATGGCGATGCCGACGATCAGTCCGCGGTCGCCGGCGCGGATGCCGTCGTCGATGGCCCGCTGGGTGAGGAGCGGTCCGGCCTGCTGGGCGAGCGTCTCGAGGGCCACGAACCCGAGCGAGCCGGCGAGCGCGAAGCGGTGCGGGCGCAGCAGGCGCCGCAAGGTGAAGGGGCGGGCATCGGTGACGACGGGATCGAAGGCCACCGGCTCCCCGCCGTGGTCGGGCTCGGTCTGCAGGAGGGCATCGACCCGCTCCTGCATCTCGGCCGGTACCCCGCCGAAGGGCAGGCCCGCGCCGCGCGACGCCGCTGCGCCCGGCCCGCCGAAGCCGCCGTGCATGGGTCCCGACCACGCCACTAG
>JALYWQ010000434.1 GCA_030852625.1 Actinomycetota bacterium | reverse complement strand
GCGGCGGCGTCCATGGCGGCGTCGGCCACCTCCTTCGGCACCGGCGTGAGGTTGGCCTCGGGTGCCGAACCGGTGGGGGCGGTGATGAACCCACCGGCCTCGACGATCCGGTCGAGTGGCGACCGGTCGACGATGAGGTCCCGCAGCACCGGGAAGGCCTTGGCCCGCCACGGCTCGATGAAGATCTCGTCGCCGTCCTTGAACTTCCGCATGTGGAGCTGGCAGGCCGCCGTGCCCTTCTGCGGGCCGTGGGCCTGGCCGTTGATCATCATCCCGCAGGAGCCGCAGATGCCTTCTCGGCAGTCGTGCTCGAAGGCGATGGGCTCCCGACCCTCGGCGTTGAGGCGCTCGTTCACGATGTCGAGCATCTCGAGGAAGCTCATCTCCTCGCTGATGTCGGGCGCGTCGTACGTCTCCATGGTGCCCTTGGCATCGGGGCCGGCCTGGCGCCAGACGTGGAGCTTCACGTGCATGTCTCGTGGACCTCTACTTGTAGGAACGCTGGGTCAGGTGGACGTACTCGAAGTCGAGCGGCTCCTGGTGGAGCTGCTGGGGCTGGCCCTCACCGGTCCACTCCCAGGCGCCGACGTAGGCGAACCGGTCGTCCTGCCGGAGGGCTTCGCCCTCGGGGGTCTGCGACTCCTCGCGGAAGTGGCCGCCGCACGACTCCTCGCGGTGGAGGGCGTCGCGCACCATGAGCTCACCGAGCTCGAAGAAGTCGGCCACCCGGCCGGCCCGTTCGAGGCTCTGGTTCATCGGTCCGTCGCCGAGCACGCGGACGTCCTTCCAGAACTCGTCCCGGAGGGCGGGGATCTCCGACAGGGCCTTCTCGAGCCCGGTCCTGTTGCGGGCCATGCCGCAGTACTCCCACATGATCTTGCCGAGCTCACGGTGGTAGTGGTCGACGGAGCGGGTGCCGCCGATCGAGAGGAACCGCTTGACCCGGTCGTCGACCTCGGTCTGGGCCTCGGCGAACACCGGGTCGTCGACCGGGACGGCGTTGGTGCCGAGCAGATCGGCGAGGTAGTTGGCGAGGGTGTAGCTGATGACGAAGTAGCCGTCGGCCAGGCCCTGCATGAGCGCCGACGCACCGAGGCGGTTGGCGCCGTGGTCGGAGAAGTTGGCCTCGCCGAGCACGAACAGGCCGGGCACGTTCGACATGAGGTGGTAGTCCACCCACAGCCCGCCCATCGTGTAGTGGACGGCGGGGTAGATGCGCATCGGGACCTTGTACGGGTCCTCGTCGGTGATGCGCTCGTACATCTGGAAGAGGTTGTCGTAGCGGTCCCGCACGACGTCCTCGCCCAGCCGGCTGATGGCCTCGGCGAAGTCGAGGTAGACGCCGTTCTTCAGCGGCCCGACGCCCTTGCCCTCGTCGACCGCGGTCTTGGCGTTGCGGGACGCCACGTCGCGGGGCACGAGGTTGCCGAAGCTCGGGTACTTCCGCTCGAGGAAGTAGTCGCGCTCGGACTCGGGGATCTGGTCGGGCGACCGCGGGTCGTCGGCGTTCTTGGGCACCCAGATGCGGCCGTCGTTTCGGAGCGACTCCGACATCAGGGTGAGCTTCGACTGGAACTCGTCCGACGCCGGGATGCACGTGGGGTGGATCTGCGTGAAGCAGGGGTTGGCGAAGAGGGCGCCCTTGCGGTGGGCTCGCCAGGTGGCCGACGCGTTCGAGTACTTGGCGTTGGTCGACAGGAAGAAGACGTTGCCGTAGCCGCCGGTGGCCAGGATCACGGCGTGGGCCGTGTGGCGGGTGACCTGGCCGGTGACGAGGTCACGGACGATCACGCCACAGGCCCGCCCGTCCTTCACCACGAGCTCGAGCATCTCGGAGCGGGTGTGCAGCTCGATGCTGCCGAGGCCCACCTGCTTCATCATCTGCTGGTAGGCGCCGAGCAGGAGCTGCTGGCCGGTCTGCCCACGGGCGTAGAAGGTGCGGGAGACCTGTGTGCCACCGAAGGAGCGGTTGTCGAGGAGGCCGCCGTACTCCCGGGCGAACGGAACGCCCTGGGCCACCATCTGGTCGATGATGTCGACGGACACCTCGGCCAGGCGGTGCACGTTGGACTCCCGGCTGCGGAAGTCGCCGCCCTTCACGGTGTCGTAGAACAGGCGCTGCACCGAGTCGCCGTCGCCCTTGTAGTTCTTGGCGGCGTTGATGCCGCCCTGGGCGGCGATCGAGTGCGCCCGGCGGGGGCTGTCGTGGTAGGTGAAGACCTTCACCTTGTAGCCCTGCTCGCCGAGGGTGGCGGCGGCCGAGGCGCCGGCCAGGCCGGAGCCGATGACGATGACCTCGAACTTGCGGCGGTTGTGGGGCGCCACGAGCTTCATGTCGAACTTGTGCTGCGTCCACCGGTCCTCGATGGGCCCGGTGGGAGCGTTGCTCTTCAGCTCACCCAACATCAGTGGGCCTCTCCTTCCGTCTCGTACTCCATGCAGGAGACGATCCGGTCGCCGTCCTTGATGCAGTCCTCGTTGTCGTCGGCGCTCACGACGCCGGTGAGCACCGCGATCGGGAAGCTCAGGTTCATGAGCAGGATCACGCCGGCGAAGCCGACCGCGAAGTTGCGGCGCCAGGCGTTCCAGCGGGGGTTGTTGAGCCCGAGGCTCTGGAACATCGACCACGCCCCGTGGAAGAGGTGGAGGGCCAGCGCGATGTTGGCGACGATGTAGATCGCTGACACGGCGGGGCGCTCGAAGGTGGCCACGAAGTTCCGGTAGACGTCACCCCGCACGTAGTCGGGGTTCACCGTGCCCCAGGTGAGGTCGGCGAGGTGCCAGATGAGGAAGAGGGCGATGACGACGCCCGTGTAGCGCATCGAGCGGCTGGCGGCGGTGGCGGCCTGGAAGTCGCGGGACTGCTCGTAGCCGTCGCCGCGGGACCGCTGGTTCATCCGGGTGAGGGTGTAGGCGGCGTGGATGTGGAAGAAGAAGGCCGCAATGAGCCCGCCGCGAAGCAGCCAGAGGAGCCAGGTGCGGGGGAGCAACGGCACGAGGAGCTCACGGAGGAACTCGCCGTAGTGGTTGAAGTCCTCGGCGCCGAAGTACACCTTGAGGTTGCCGAAGGCGTGGAAGAAGACGAACCCCATGATCATCAGCCCGGTGAGGGCCATGACCCACTTCTTGCCGACGGCGGATCGGTAGAACTCCACCGGCCACGGCGCTCGCCGCTTGGGCCGGGGGTGCACCGGGTTGGGGCCGGGGCGCTCCATCGTTGTCGCCATCGCTCGATCAGCCTCCACGAGGTCGAAACATGTCCGCGATTGGACGCTACCCCTTGGCCGAGGAAGGCCGGAAAACCGCGTCGACCCAGGTCAGCGGCAGCGCGCGACGTACCGGTTGGTGACCGCTTCGTCGCCGACCTGCGCCGTGAGGAGGAGCTCGAGCGTCCCGCTGGTGTCGGGGACCGTCGCGCGCACGGTGCCGACCCATGCGCAGCTGTCGGCATCAACGTCGCCGCCCCACCGCCACCGCTGCTCGCCGCCGTCCCAGCGCAGCACGGCCTCCACCTCGGCGTCGGGGATCGCCACTCGTCGATCGCTGACGACGTGCACGTCGAGGGCCAGCTCGTCACCGGCGCCCACCTCGGCCGGTAGGCGGTCGGCCACGACGATCACCGGTCGGCAGGCGTCCCGCAGGGCCTGGTAGGCGAGCTTCGGCGCGCGGTCGTGGCCCAGCACGGCCCAGGTCACGGCGGGGTGCCCGTCGCCGAAGGAGAACTGGGCGAAGCCGCCGGTGGGTCGGTACTTGATCCGCCGGAGGGCCTCGATGTGGTGGCGCACGAGCTCGGCTTGGTACGCCTGCGTGGCCTGGCGCCAGCTGTCGAAGGTGTCGTGGTCGGCGGGCGGCACGTGGCGGTCGAACAACGCCGGCTGCAGCGCGTGGGTGTGGGCCAGCCGATCCCAGTCGAGGTCGGGCCAGCGCTCCGGTTCGCAGAACGCGGCGTCCTCGGGGATCGACTGGGCGCCGAACTCGGACACGAAGCGGGCCATGCGGGGCACCGAGCGGAGGAAGCGGGGGAAGTCGCGCTCCTGACCGTGGTACCAGCCGAAGTACACGTGGGTGTCGGTGCCGTCGAGGAGGGGCGGGTGGGGGAGCACGCCGGAGTGGGCCACCACGGGCCGGGAACCGTCGGCCTTCTCGAGGGCCCGTTTGATCGACCGGTCGAGCACCGTCTTGTTCCAGGTGGGGAGCTGCTGGGCGGTGACGGCCTTGAGGGCCATCCGGCGCATGGCCTTCGGGTCGCCCCACATCCGAGGGTCGTTCTCGATGGCCATCGGCTCGTTGTGCCCGCACCAGATCGCGATCGAGGGGTGGTGCCCGAGCAGGTCGACGGCGGCCTGGGCCTGGCGGACGGCCTGCTTGCGGACGCTGCGGGCGTAGCCCCACTGCAACGGCATGTCCTGCCAAAGCAGGAGCCCCTGCTCGTCGGCGGCGTCGTACAGCTCGGGCCTGGTGATGTGGGCATGGATCCGCAGCAGGTCGAGCCCGGCGTCGACGGCGAGCTGCACGTCGCGGGCCAGCTCCTCGGGGGTCGCTTCGCCCAGCTGCATCCGGGTCGGGCCGTGGTTGGAGCCCTTCAGGAACAGCCGCTCGCCGTTCACCGACGTGATCCAGTCGCGCATCCGGATCTGCCGCAGGCCGGTTCGGAGCCGGCGCTGGTCGGACGGCACCTCACCCTCGTCGGCACCCAGACGGACCTCGACCGTGAGGTCGTGGAGCACGGGCTCGCCGAGCGCTCGCGGCCACCAGAGGGCCGGCTCGTCGACGGTGATCGACCACTCGAGCTCGTTGCGGCCCTCGGCGAGGGGCTGCTCGGCCTCGTGGTCCACGCCGGCCAGCGCGGTGTGCACGATCACGCTCCGCGCGCCGTCGCTGTCGAGCGTGGCCTGGAGCACGACGACGGCCCGCTCGGCGGTGGCTTCCGAGCAGCGCACCCGCAGACGCTCGATCCGCACCGGGCCGGTCTCGGTGAGCTGCACCGGGCGCCAGATCCCGCCCGGGTTCCAGTCGGGGTCCAGGCAGTCCCAGTGCTGGAACACGCCGGTGAGGCTGCGCTTCGCGGTGGGATCGGTCTGCGGGCTGCAGGTCACCTCGATGCCGAGCTGGTGCTCCCGCCGGTCGCGAAGGGCGTCGGTCACCTCGAAGGTGTGCGGAGCGAAGTACCCCTCGGTGTCGCCGAGGTAGGCCCCGTCGAGCCACACGTCGCCTTGGTAGAAGACGCCGTCGAAGGTGAGCCACGCGCGCCGGCCGTCAGGGGGGGCGTCGACCTCGAAGGCTCGTCGCTGGAGGAGCGGTCCGTCGGTGTCGGCGAACGCCGACGTCGAACGCCAATGGCCGGGAACCTCGATCGGTTCCCAGCCATCGTCGGCGAACGACGGGTCGGTCCACGTCCGTCGCAGGTCGTCGTCGGCGACGGCCGCCCGCCACGTCCCCGACAGGTCCAAGCTCCCCACGCCGCCAGGCTGGCCGGTGGGGGGAACCCGGTCCAGCCCGGCGGTGTCGAGGGTCGCCGGCTCAGGTGGCGGCGAGGGCCTGCAGCACGTCGAGGCGGGCCGCCTTGGCCGCCGGTCGGAGGCCGGCGATCACTCCGGCCACGGCGCCCACGACGAGCACCGTCACGAGCGAACCGACCGGCACGTCGAGCGTCCCGAAGCCCTCGGCGGCGTTCATCGCTCGGACCACGCCCCACCCGAGGAACACGCCCATGCCGATGCCGCCGATGGCCCCGAACAGGGCGACGAGCACCGACTCCCAGCGGACCATCGCCCGCACCTGCGACCGGGACTGGCCGACCGCCCGGAGCAGCCCGAGCTCCCGTGTCCGCTCGTGGATCGAGAGGGACAGCGTGTTGGCGATGCCGAGCAGGGCGATCACGATGGCGATGGCGAGCAGGCCGTAGATCACGCCGAGGAGGGTGTTGATCTCCGACGCCTCCGACTCGATGAAGCCGTCGCGATCCTGCACGTCGGGCCGGCCGTAGGGCACGACGGCCTGCTCGACGGCGGCGACGCCTTCATCGAGCGACACGCCGTCGGCCAGGCCGATCAGGGCCACCTCGTACCGCGGGGCCGCGGTGTGGGCGGACCACGTGGCCGCCGGCAGCAGGAGGTCGCCACCCATGGCCCGGTCGTCGTAGATGGCCGCGACCTCCAGCGGCACGACGGCGCCGTCGGTGAACTCGGCGTCGACGATGTCACCGAGGCCCCACCCACGTTGCTCGGCCTTGTCGGTCGAGATGGCGAAGGCGTGGGCATCGACGTCGGCGAGGTCGCCCTCGACGATGTCGAAGTCGGTGATCCGGGTCAGGGCTGCGAGGTCGGCGAAGCCCACCTCCCGTTCCTCCCCGTCGAGCCGGGCGGTGCCCCAACCGAGGCCGCTCACGTCACCGACCTCGGGGAGGGCGGCGATGTCGTCGATGGCCGTCGTGCTCAGCCCGGCACCGCTGAAACCGCCGCCCTCGACGACGAGGTCACCGCCGAAGGACCGGTCGACGGCTTCCTCGATCGAGGCCTGCATCGACGAGCCGAACACCGTGAAGAGGGTGACGACGCCGACACCGACGAGCAGCGAAGCCGCCGTGCCCGCGGTGCGACGGGGGTTGCGGGCCGCGTTGCGCTGGGCCAGCTCGCCCGGGACGCCGCGGAGCTCGAGCGGCGCGCCGAGCACCCGACCGACGGGGCCGGCGGCGATCGGCCCGAGGAGCACCATCCCGACGACCACGAGGAGCGCGCCCAACCCGGCTCGGGGCAGGGCGCCGTCGGTGGACGCGGTGAGCACCAGGCCCACGC
>JALYWQ010000414.1 GCA_030852625.1 Actinomycetota bacterium | reverse complement strand
GACCAGGCCCTGCCAGGCGCGGTCGAGGAGCGGGCGGGCCTCGCGACGAGGGCCGAGGGTGTAGGCCAGCCGGGCGGCCACGAAGTCGCGGGTCGGCGAGGGCGGGAGCGCCTCCACCTCAGGGCGGAGGGTGGCCGCGTCGGCCAGCCGGCCGGCGAGCAGCAACTGGGCCACGGCCTCGAGGAGGGCGTCGGACCGAGCCGACTCCGAGGGGGCGAGCCCGGCGGCGTCCCGCAGCAGGGACGCGGCGGTGCCGTGGGCTCCGGTCCGGGCCTCGAGCGTCGCGGCCTCGATGGCTTCCTCGAACAGCGCCCGGTCCGGCACGAGCGTGCCGGTGAGGCGATGCCGCAGTCCGGCCGCGCCGGGCACCACCGCGCCGGCCCGGCGGTGGACCTCGCTCCGGCGGCCGATCGGGATGTCGTCCAGCACCGCGGTGCGCACCAGGGGGTGGGCCATCGACACCGTCGCCCGCCCGGCCTCGTCGGCGCCCACCACGAGGAGCCCCAGCGCCGCGGCCTCGTCGATCGCGGGTCCCGGATCCGGGAGGGACGCGACCGTGGCCGCCGTTGCGACGGGAGTGCCGTCGCCCAGCACTGCGACCGCGAGCACCAAGGCCTCCGCCTCGGTCGTCGACCCGGCCAACCGGGCCAGCACCAGCTTGCTGAACGAGCGAGGGAGCGGAAGCGGACCGGGGGAGGCCAGCGCAGCGGGATCGACGTCCTCGAGGAGCGTGCGGAGGTGCAGGGGGTTCCCACCCGTGTGCTCGAGCAGGCGACGGGCGGCCGGTCGGTCGATCACCGCGTCGACGGATGCGTTGGCCAGCTCGTGGACCCCGGCTTCGTCGAGCGGTTCGAGCTCGACGCGGAACCCCTCGTCGTCGACCAGCCGGTGGAGGGCCGCCGGCAGGCGATCGAGGCCATCGGGCCGGGTCGCCACGAACAGCACGACCGGGTCGATCGGCAGCCGGCGAGCGGCGAAGGCCAGGGCCTGCAGGGAGGACAGGTCGGCCCACTGGGCATCGTCGACCACGACCGCTAGGGGCCGGTCGGGCCTGGTGTCCAGGCCGTCGATCGCCGACACGAGCATGGCGCCGACCCGGAGGGGGTCAGCGCCCACCTCGGGGAGGAGCCGGGCGCGCAGCTCGCCGGGGAGGCCCGACCCCCGCACCAGCTGCTCGATCACGCCGTGGTCGAGCTCCGCCTCCGCGGCGTCACCCGTGGCCCACACGGTGGCGGTGTGCGCGGCGGCCAGGGCGCTCCGCAGCAGGGTGGTCTTGCCGATGCCGGCCTCCCCGACCACGAGCACGACGCCCCGCCGGCCGCCAGCGGCGCGGGCCACCGCGGCCTCGATTGCGGCGAGCGCGTCGGCCCGGCCGACGATCTCCGGCGAGGGTGCCATCCCGGATGGACTTCCCGGGGCTCCCTCCGCTGAGCCCTCGGAGACCGCTACGCCCCGGGGAACCAGAGCTCGATCTCGCGAGCGGCCGACTCGTGGCCGTCGCTGGCGTGCACGAGGTTCTCGGTGGTGATGGTGGCGAAGTCGCCGCGGATCGTGCCGGGCAGGGCGTCGTCCACCTTGGTGGCGCCCACCATCATCCGCACCAGCGAGAAGGTGTTGTCGGCCGGGCCCTCGACGATCATGGCGAACACCGGCGAGCGGGTGAGGAAGGTGACGAGCTCACCGAAGAAGGGCTTGTCGGCGTGCTCCGCGTAGTGCGCCTCGGCCAGCGCCTGGTCTGCGGTCCGCAGCTCGGCGGCCACGAGCCGGAGGCCCTTGCGCTCGATCCGGGAGACGATCTCCCCCACCAGGCCCCGCTCCACGGCGTCGGGCTTGCACATCACGAAGGTCCGTTGCATCGCGGGGACGCTACGCGTGGCCTCGGACCTCCACGAAATCCCGCGCCCGGGCCCGGCCGGGGTCAGACGACGCTGAGGCCGGGGATCCGCCGCGCCGCCGCCCGCGCCGCCCCCACGGTGTAGAGCGAGCCCGCCACGAGCACGAGGTCGTCGGCTTCCGCGAGGTCCAGCGC